>DAINND010000266.1:0-4683 GCA_036736065.1 Ilumatobacteraceae bacterium | reverse complement strand
GCGCCGTGCGCGGCACGGTGCGGTTCGCGAGCTGCGACATCGAGTACCGCGACGTCCTGTTCCCCACGGGCACCTTCATGGCCGTCTCGCTCGCCGAGGCCAACCGCCAGCCCGACATCTTCCCCAACGCCGACGTGTTCGACATCACGTCGCCCGCCCCGGCGCAGCCTCAACTCACCTTCGGCTCGGGAATCCACTACTGCCTGGGTGCCGCTCTGGCCAGGGCCGAGCTGCAGGAAGCCCTCCCCCTGCTCGCCCAGCGGATGCCGAACCTGCGCATCGACGGGTCGATCACCTGGAAGCCCGACGGTGTGGGCATCTTCGGCCCCGAGAAGATGCCGGTCGCCTTCGACGCCGGCCACTGACATCGTTCGCCGCTCCCGGCGGGCGGAGCGCTGGGGTCGACACGGCGCGACGGCAGGTCGTACCGTGCGTCCATGGCGAAGGAACTGAAGCTCGGCTACAACACCGGATATTGGGGAAGCGGCCCGCCCGCAGGCGCCCTCGAGGCCATCCAGGAGGCCGAACGGCTCGGCTACTCCTCGGTGTGGACCGCCGAGGCCTATGGCAGTGATGCGATCACGCCGCTCGCCTGGTGGGGGGCGCACACCACCAAGGTGCAGTTGGGCACGGGCATCATCCAGATGAGTGCCCGCACCCCGGCAGCCACGGCCATGGCCGCCATGACGCTCGACCACTTGTCGGGCGGCCGCTTCATCCTCGGCCTCGGCGCCTCGGGCCCGCAGGTGGTCGAGGGCTGGTACGGCCAGCCCTACCCGAAGCCCCTCGCCCGCACCCGCGAGTACGTCGACATCGTGCGCAGCATCATCCGCCGCGATCACCCGATCAACCACCAGGGCGAGTTCTACACGATGCCCTATCCGGGCGGCGCCGGCCTCGGCAAGCCACTGAAGAGCACGATCCACCCCTTCCGCACCGAGATCCCGATCTACCTCGGCGCCGAGGGCCCGAAGAACGTGGCGCTGTCGGCCGAGATCTGCGACGGCTGGCTGCCGCTGTTCTTCAGCCCGAAGGAGGACGGCTTCTACCGGAAGTGCCTGGCCGAGGGCTTCGCCAAGGCCGGCGACCCTGGCAAGGCCGACCGCTTCGACGTGGCCTGCGGTGTGATGATCATCCCCGGTGACGACGTCGAGAAGTGCGCCGACTTCGTGCGGCCGTTCCTGGCGCTCTACGCCGGCGGCATGGGTGCCCGTGGCGCCAACTTCCACTTCGAGGTGTTCGCCCGCATGGGTTACGAGGACGTCGCCCTCCAGGTGCAGGACCTCTACCTGGCCGGCAAGAAGGCCGAGGCCGCCGCGGCGATCCCGCTGCGCATGGTCGAAGACGTCGCGCTGGTGGGCCCGCCCGACAAGATCCGCGGCGAGCTCGCCCGCTGGCGCGAGACCTGCATCACCACGTTCTTGCTCAGCGGGCCGAAGCAGATGCTGCCGGTCTACGCCGACCTGTTGCTCGGCTGAGATCCCGGCTGTCGCAACTCAGTCGCAGCAGCTGTCGCGCCAGCCGCAGCCGCCGCACTTGAAGTGTGCGTGCTCCGGGTGGAGCGCGCCGCCGCACAGCGGGCACTCCGGGAAGACCCCGAACCGGGTGCAGCGGTCGGCGGTGCTCGCGGGCGACGTCGGGGCAGCAGTGTCGGACATGTCGCCAGGGTGGCACATCGTGCGACCCGGGCGGGTGATCCCCGACCCGGTACGATCGTCGAGCCGTCGGTAGGCGGCCGTTCGACCGATGAGCTCCGCGACCACCTCCCCCGGGAGGTCGCGGCGGCCAGCCCACGGCACCGCTGCCGCGGCACTGCGCCACCGTGACTTCCGCATCATGTGGCTGGGATCGTTCGCATCCAACATCGGGACCTGGATGCAGACGCTCGTGCTGCCGGTGTACATCGCCGACCGGACCGACTCCGGCGCATGGGTCGGGCTGTTCTACTTCGCCCAGCTCGGCCCGCTGCTGCTGCTGTCGATCGTGGGAGGCATGCTCGCCGACCGCTTCCCACGCAAGCCGTGGATGATCACGCTCGTCGTCACCCAACTGGTGCTCTCGCTCGTGATGGCCTGGTTCGTGGGGGTGGATGCCCATCTGCCGTGGTTGTTCGGGGTGCAGCTGCTGATCGGCATCGCCAACGCCCTGTTCGCCCCGTCGCTGCAGGGCACCGTCCCGAACCTGGTCGACCCGCGCGACCTGCCGGGTGCGATCAGCCTCAACTCGGTGATGATCAACGGCTCACGCGTGATCGGCCCGGCCATCGCCGCCGTGCTGATGGCCCGGGGAGCCACGACCCCGCAGATCCTGGTGCTCAATGCGGCCACCTTCTTGTTCATGGTCGCCGCCCTGCTGCGCATCACCGTCCCGCCGATGACCGGTGTCACCCGCGCCCACGGCCTGGCCAACCTGATGGCCGGCGTCAACATCGCTCGGCGGCGGACCATCGTCGGACGTCTGCTCGTCGGCATGTCGCTGTTCTCGCTGTGCTCGCTCGCCTACGTCGGCCTGTTCCCCATCATCGTCAAGGATGCCTTCGGGGTCGACCCCACGAGCACCACCTACAACTGGCTCTACGCCGTGTGGGGCCTCGGCGCCATGGTCGGGGCGCTGTCGATCGGCACCGTGCTGTCGCAGGTCGACAAGCGACGGTTGATCGCACCGTTCTTCGTCGGCTTCGCCGTGACGATGACCATCTTCGCCCTGCTGCGCTCACCGGGGCCTGCGTTCCCGGTCGGGTTCCTGCTCGGGTTGTTCTACTTCGGCCTGGCGACGTCGATGCTCACGGTGGTCCAGCAGAACCTGCTGAGTGGCGAGCGCGCCCGGGTGATGTCGCTGTGGTTCATGGCCTTCGGCGGCACCGTGTCGGTGAGCGGGCTCGCCTTCGGGCCGGTCGTCGACGCCATCGGTCCCCGGCCGGTGATGCTGTTCGGCGCCGCCGCCGCGCTCGGCCTCGCCTGGTGGTGCGACGTCAGCCGGCGGCCCGTGTCAACGCTGGCCGACGAGACCGCCGCAGGCGTCGACGAGGCCGGAGGCGACACGCTCGAGACCCGCCGCGCGACTGGCCTTGACGAGCACGGCATCTCCGCGGGCGACTGATCCGAGGGCCGCGACCGGATCGTCGGTCGGCTCCAGGCCATAGAGGGCGGTGCCGTGGGCCAGCACCTCGATGCCCAGGTCGGCCGCATAGCGGACGATCGCCGGGTGCTCGAGCGCGGGGTCGCTGATCTCGGCCATCACACCGAGCACGGCGACACGCCGTGCGGCGGGCATGGCCGCGAGCGCATCGAGGGCAGCGCGCATCGAGGTGGGGTTCGCGTTGTAGCTGTCGTTGAGCACCGTCACCCCGCGCCGTGTGCGCAGCACCTCCATCCGCATCGCGGTCAGACGCACGTCGGCGAGCGCCGCGGCACCCGCAGCAAGATCGGCCCCCACCGCTCCGACGACAGCCAGCGCCGCAGCTGCGTTCGCGGCCATGTGTCGGCCGCTCACCCCGAGGCGCACCTCGGCACGGCCCCATGGGGTGTCGACCGTGAACGACGCACGGGCCAGGTCGTCGAGCACGATGCGCCCGACGCGCACGTCGGCGTCGGCCGACTCGCCGAACAGCAGCACCGACCCGGCGCAGCGATCCGCCATCGCCCGCACCCGGGGATCGTCCGCGTTGAGCACGGCGATGCCGGCGGACGGCAGCGCCTCGACCAGCTCGGCCTTGGCCCTGGCCACGCCCTCGATGCCGCCCACACGGTCGGAGTGCGCCTCGGCGACCCTCGTGACCACGCCGATGCGCGGCGGCGCGATGCGACACAGACGGCTGATCTCCCCGAAGCCGCGCATGCCCATCTCGAGCACCAGCACCTCGGTGTCGTCGGGGGCGTTGAGCACCGTGGTGGGCAGCCCCTGGTCGTTGTTGAAGCTGCGCTCGTTGGCCCAGGTCCGCCGGCTCGCCGCGAGGGCCGCCCAGGCCAGGTCCTTGGTGCTGGTCTTGCCCACCGACCCGGTGATGCCGACCACCGTCGCCGAGGCCTGCCGGCACCGCGCAGCGGCGAGGTCCATCAGCGCCTGCAGCGTGTCGCCCACCAGGACCGCGGTGCCACCCTGCGGAGGCTGCGACGTCAGATAGGCGGCCGCGCCACGAGCGAGCGCCGCCGACACGAACTCATGGCCATCGCGGGCAGCGACGAGCGGCACGAACAACTGCCCGGCCGCGATGGTCCGCGAGTCGAACGAGACCCCGTCGATGGCCACGTCGGGCCCGACGAGCTCACCTCCGGTCGCTGCCGCAACGTCGTGGGACCTGAATCGCATCGCCGGACACGGTACCGTCGGGGGCAGATGTCCGCCGATGACCGCATCCATCTGATCGTCCTGTTCGGCGGGCAGTCCGCCGAGCACGACGTGAGCTGCACCTCGGCGGCGCACGTGCTGCGCGCCGCCGATCCTTCCCGCTACCGCATCACACCGGTGGGCATCGGCCGCGACGGCGGCTGGTCGATCGCCGCCGAGGCGCAGGCCGCACTGCGGACAGGCGCGCACGCACTGCCCGGCAGGCTCGACCCCTCCGGTGAGCCGGTGTCGGCGCGCCCGCTGCTCGCCGGCGCATCCACCTCGGGCCGCACGGTCGTGCTCCCCCTGCTGCACGGCCCCCTCGGCGAGGACGGCTCGGTGCAGGGCATGCTCGAG
>DAINND010000265.1:0-4696 GCA_036736065.1 Ilumatobacteraceae bacterium | reverse complement strand
CGTTGGCCACCACGTACTTGGGCAGCGCCGCTGCACCGGCGACGGTCTGCCACTTGATGCCTGTGGGGAACGCAGCCCCACCGCGTCCGCGCAGCCCCGAGGCGGTCACCTCGGACACGACGTGCGCCGGGCCTTCGGCGAGTGCGGTCCGCAGACCGGCATAGCCGCCGTGAGCCAGGTAGTCGTCGAGCGATCGCGGATCGATCACACCGTGGCGGGCGAACGTGAGGCGCGTCTGGCCGGCGAGCTCGGGGATGGCCTCGACGGGGCCGAGGGCCAGCGGGTGGGTGCAGGGCCCGCTCGTGAACCCGGCGTCGAAGAGCCCGGCGACGTCGTCGGCACCGACCGGACCGTAGGCGAGACGGCCTTCGGGGGCGTCGACCTCGACGAGTGGTTCGAGCCAGAACAACCCGCGCGAGCCGTTGCGCACGACCTGCACGTCGACCCCGCGGGCGGCCGCCTCGGACGTGATCCGGGTCGCGACCTCGTCGGCGCCCATCGCGAGGGCGATCGCATCACCGGGGACGAGCACCTTCACCGTCACGACCGGCTCCCTGCGCTCGCGTCGCGTGCGCTGTTGACCAGGCGCTCGATCCCTGCGGGGGTCAACCGTCCGATCGGTCGCTCGTCGAGCAGCGCCGCGGGTGACGCGGCGCACAGCCCGAGGCAGTACGCGACCTCGGTGGTCAGCGCGCCGTCCGCGGTCGTGGAGCCGATGGTGCAGCCGAGCTCGGTCTCGAGACGCTCCCACACGGCGGCACCGCCTGCGGCCTGGCAGCTCTCGGCCTGGCACACGCGCAGCACGTGGCGGCCGGCGGGCTCGGTGCGCAGGTCGTGGTAGAACGACACGACGCCGTGCACCTCGGCCCGGGAGAGCCCGAGCGCCTTGGCGATGGGACGCACGGTGGACGGGGGGACCCAGCCGAGGCGGTGCTGGACGTCTTGCAGCACGACGAGGAGCCGGGTGGGATCGTTCCCGTTGGACTCGAGCGCAGCGTTCACGGCCGCCAGTTGCTCGGCCGGCAGCGGCGGCGCCGCTGGTTCGGTGGCTCGTCCTGTTCGGCCTGATCGCACGTGCGTCCCCTCGTTCGTTGTGCGGCGCCCCGGCGGTGCGGCACCGCGTCGGCAAACCGGAACGAGTGTACCGATGGGCTCGGGTCCTGTGGGCGGAATCGGTCGGCGCCGTCCGGGGCGGGCCGCCGTGGTTGGTGCACCGGTGGTGTGCCGATAGCGTGTCGACCTACACGACAACGGTCGCTCGCCGTAGACCGCTGGTCCGTCCCACCTCGGTGGGCGGGTAATGCCCCCGGGCGCCAGCCGAGGTGGATGCTGCCGAGATGCGTCGGGGCTCCCCCTCGTCGTTCCTCGCGGTGTTCGCTCATGCGAGCACCACGAGTAGAGCGAGAGGAGGTGTACATGGAGAACCCACGTGAGGAGAAAGTTGCCGTGGTGGCCGAGGTGGCCGAACGGCTGCGTGCGGCCGACGCGGTCATCATCACCGAGTACCGCGGCCTCAAGGTCGGCCAGCTCGCCGGTCTGCGCCGCCAGCTGCGCGACGCAGGTGGCGAGTACAAGGTGTACAAGAACACGCTCGCCCGACTGGGAGCCGTCCAGGCGGACGTGCCCCAGTTGGCGGACCTGTTGGTCGGCCCGACCGGCATGACCTTCATCCACGGCGATGTCGCCGGTGTGGCCAAGGCGCTGCGTGACGCGTCGAAGACCAACCCGCTGCTCGTGCTCAAGGGGGGTGTCCTGAGCGGCAAGGTCCTGTCGGCCGCCGATGTCGAGGCACTCGCCGACCTGCCGAGCCGCGAGGTCCTGCTCGCCCGCCTGGCCGGTGCCCTGCAGGCGCCGCTGGTCAAGACCGCCGGCCTGTTGCAGGCCCTGCCCCGCAACTTCGCCTACGGCCTCAAGGCCCTCATCGACACCAAGCAAGCGGCCTGACCAGGCCCGTTTCCACCCAACGCATCCATCAGCAACCCAGTTCAAGGAGAACGAACCATCATGGCTCTCAGCAAGGACGAGATCCTCGACGCCATCGGCGCCCTCACCGTCATCGAGCTCAGCGAGCTCCTCACCGCCTTCGAGGAGAAGTTCGGCGTCACCGCCGCCGCTCCTGTCGCCGTGGCCGCCGTGGCCGCCGGTGGTGGCGCCGCTGCTGCCCCCGCCGAGGAGGAGAAGGACGAGTTCGACGTCGTCCTGACCGACGCCGGCGCCCAGAAGATCCAGGTCATCAAGGTCGTGCGCGAGCTGACCAGCCTGGGCCTGAAGGAGGCCAAGGACCTCGTCGACGGCGCACCGAAGCCGGTGCTCGAGAAGGTCAACAAGGACGCCGCCGAGGCCGCCAAGGCCAAGCTCGTCGAGGCCGGCGCCAGCGTCGACGTGAAGTGACCTCGGGCGTCGCACGACGCAACGATCACGTAGGAGAACGGGCCCGGGGATCATCCCCGGGCCCGTTCTTCGTCCTGGCGGCAGAGCGAGCTGATCAGGCGCGCTGGGCTCGACGGGTGGTCTTGTCGACCGTCGCTTCATGATCGGCAACGGCGACTGCTTCTTCCACGGCGCGCAGCGGAGGGCATGCGGCGACACCGATCGAGAGTGAGATGGCAGTGCCTCGGACGCCGGGGTGGGCAGCTGCACGGCGGCGCACGTCGGCGGCGAGCTCGGCGATGGTGATCGATCCAGACACGACGAGGATGCCGAACTCGTCTCCTCCGAGTCGGGCCACGAGCGCCCCCGGCGGAGCTGCTGCACGCAGCAGGTCCGCGGCGGCACGGATGAGGCTGTCGCCGGCGTCATGGCCGAGGCTGTCATTGACAGACTTCAGACCGTCGACATCGGCGATCAACACGGCGACCGGGTGCCCTGCGGGATCTGCGGCATGCTCGATGGCGGCTCGCGCCGTGGCTTCGGTCCATGCCCGCCGATTGGCGACCTCAGTGAGTGCATCGGTGGTCGCCTGCCCGAGCGCGTGCTCGTAGGCGGCCGAGATGGTGACAGCCTGTTCGAGGTGCGCCGCTCGGTCGCGTGCGAGGAGCGCCAGCAACCCGACCGGCGTCGATGCGAGCAACAGCACCAGCACGACGTTGTCGGTGGCCATCACAGCAGCCAGCCCGACCGGGGCCAGCAGCGCATCGATCGCGTAGGTCCAGACGAGGGGTTGGGTGAGCGACGACGTGGGAATGCCCAGCGCAGCGCATCTCGTCATCGCCACGATCGCGTCGATCAGGAACTGGGCGACCAGTGCTACGACGAGCCACGGCCATGTCGCGAGGTCCCCCGACGCTCCAGAGGCTGCGAGCACGGCGACCGGCCCCAGGGTGTGCCAGCCCGCGAGCACCTCGGCCGGGAAGTCGCGCATCGACCATGCCGGGCGGTCACTCAACCAGGCGAAGGTCGTTCCGAGCAGGACGGTGAGAGGCACCAGCGGGAGCGGCAGTAGGAACAACCCGGCCACGAGCACTGGCTGGGCAGCGATGGCATCGCCCCCGATGGACTCGAAGACGACACGCGACGCAGCGCCGTAGGCGATGGCAACGAGGAGCATCCGTGCAGCGACATCACCACTGAAGGATCCGTAGAGGCCAGCGAGGCAGAGCGCGACAGCGACGAACCCGTACCCGAGCGCAGCGGCACTGAGCCGGTCCAGTCGAAGGTCGCGACCACGCTGGGCTCGTGCATCGGCCATCGAGCGCGCGGTCTCGATGGCCCTGATCGCGTTCGGTTCGACGGCCGTCGTCACCAGAGGGATTGTCCCGAGTGCGATGTCCGTTGCCGGGGTTCCGCGGCTCATCGTCGACGGCGGAGGGCGAACCTGGGGAGACCGGTGCCCTCGCTCACTTGCGAGGCTTGAAGCTCCAGTTGAAGCGGCCCTCGTTGCTCTGTGCGTTGTTGTCGGTGCCCTTGTCTGTGGCCGACTGGGCTGCCACGGTCGGCTTCGGCGGCGGCGTCTTGGCCGCAGCTGAGCCGGCACCGATCGTCGTGAGGGCAGCGAGTGCACCGACGAAGGTGGCGATGATCTTCTTGGAACGAGGGCTCATGGGGTCACTCCTGGCTCGAGCAGCTGATGCCATGCGATGGTCCGGCTGCCGATCGTGCGGCGCAGCGTCGCGTGAGTGTCTTGAGCAACCCTGAATAGTGCCCTAGCGACGGCCGGCGCGTCGTTCCGCCTTGTCCACGAATGCTCGTTGATCGGCGGCGAGGAGCGCATCCTCGACGGCATCGAAGGGCGGGCACGAGGCGATCCCGATCGAGCGCGAGATCTCGCCGCCGTGCACTCTGGGGTGGGCGCGCGCTGCGTGGCGAACGGCGAACACCAGCTCCTCGGCGGCGGTGGAGTCGCCCACGACCATGATCCCGAACTCGTCGCCTCCGAGACGGGCCACCAGGGCGCCGGCTGGCGCCGCGCTGCGCAGCACGTCCGCCGCGGCGCAGATCAGGTCGTCACCGGCATCGTGGCCGAGCAGATCGTTGACCACCTTCAGCCCGTCGAGGTCAGCGACGAGAACCGCCACCGGCCTGCCGAACGGGTCGGCCTCGAACTCGATCGCTGCCCGGGCCGTGGCCTCGCTCCATGCGCGCCGGTTGGCAAGTTCGGTCAGCGCGTCGCGGCGGGCGGCCGCCATCGCGGCGTCGAAGGCCTCGCTGGTGACGACGGCCTTCTGGAGGTGCTCGGTGCGGTCGCGGGCGAGCAGGG
>DAINND010000264.1:0-4698 GCA_036736065.1 Ilumatobacteraceae bacterium | reverse complement strand
TCAGCGCACCGGTCTGGGTGCGGGTGAAGAACGCGACCGGCATGCGCTGCACCTTCTCGAACAGCGCCATGCGCAGATCGAAGATGAGGCCCTCACCGATGCGCGCGCTGCACCACCGCTGCACGATCGCGAGGCAGGCGTCCACCAGCGCAGCGACCACGACGACGATCGCCAGGATCGTGATCAGCCCCCGATCGGCGTCGGGGATCGCCCGGTCGATGATCGCCCGGAACGCGAACGGCGGGACGAGGCCGATCAGGGCCGCGGCCAGGATCGCCCCGAGGAACAGCCCGATCGTTGCGCGATAGGGGCGGGCGAACCACCAGGCCCTGCGGAAGGCGCTGCGGCGCAGCTTCACGCCCTTCACGGCGTCGGCATCGCCGCCGAGCATGCTGTGAGGTCCCATTCGCACCCGGTCACGATACGCGGCCCGGGTCGCGACGCCACCGGTCCCACTGCCGCGACGTGGCCACACGGACCGATCCCCCTAGCCTGTCCGGCCATGCGATCCCGCCCCTTCGGCCTGGTGCCGTTCGCCGTGTCCGTCAGCCTGCTCGTGGCGGTGTCGTGCAGTGGCGAGCTCGGTTCCGGAACGGACAACGGCACCGGCACCGGATCGACGCCATCGGCTCCCGTGCGACCCGACTCCAGCGCCGCCTTCGGCTGGGAGCCGTTCGGTTCCGAGGAGGCCGGCCCTGGCGATGTCGAGATCGGCACCCTCGAGGTGCCGTTCGATTACGACGACCCGTCGACGGGCACCTTCGAGCTGTTCGTCGCCCGCCGCCTGGCCGACGACCCCGACCGGCGCAGCGGCAGCCTGCTGGTGATCCCGGGCGGACCGGTGTGCGGCGGGACCGACCTGGTCGTGTCCGCCGAGGCGATCTACGGCCAGGAGCTGCTCGAGCGCTTCGACATCGTCGGCTGGGACCCCCGCGGCACCGGTCTCACCGCACCGGCCATCGACTGCGTCGACGACTACGACCGCTACTACGCCGCCATCGACATCACCCCCGACGACGATGCCGAGCGCCGGCAGATCATCGACCTGGCCGAGGAGTACCAGACGTTCTGCGCGGAGAAGAACGCCGACATCCTCGACCACATCGGCACCAACAACTCCGCGCGTGACATGGACACCCTTCGCCAGGCCTTGGGCGAGGAGACGATCAGCTACCTCGGGTTCAGCTACGGCAGCGAGCTCGGCGCCACCTGGGCGACGCTGTTCCCCGCCACCGTGCGCGCCGCTGCACTGGATGGCGCCGCCGACCCGACAGCCGACTTCGTGAGCAACGGCCTCCAGCAGGTCGCCGGCTTCGAGGGATCCCTCACGACCTTCCTGGCGCGGTGCAGCGCCGACCCCGACTGCGCCTTCCACAACGAGGGCGACGCCGAGGGCGCCTTCGACGAGCTGATGCTGGCGCTCGACGAGCAACCGATCCCGAGCGTCGCCGACCGCCCCGCCGTCACCCGCGCGATGGCGGTGACCGCAGTGCAGCGGGCGCTCTACGGCGACTTCCTGTGGCCCGAGCTCGAACAGGCGCTCGCCGACGCCAGCAACGGTGACGGCGAGGGCCTGCTCGCGCTGTACGACTCGTACTACCAGCGACTGCCCGACGGCACCTACGACAACTCGCTCGAGGCGTTCCAGAGCATCTACTGCATGGACAACCCCACGCGGCAGAGCGTGGAGGAGGAAGACGCCCAAGCCGCGCAGTACAACGAAGCCGCGCCACGGCTCTCCCCCGGCACCACGGGGTCGTACTTCTGCACGTTCTACCCACCGTCCACCGACCCGCGGATCGAGATCACCGCGGCCGGCGCCGGGCCGATCCTGGTGATGGGCACCACGGGCGACCCGTCGACACCCCTCGCGAGCACCCGTCGGATGGCCGAGGTGCTCGAGCAGGGCTTCCTCGTGGTGGTCGAGGCCGAGCAGCACACCGGCTACGGCGTGAACCAGTGCGCCTACGACGTCGTCCACGACTACCTGATCGACCTGACGGTGCCTGCGGACGAGGTGCGCTGCAGCTGCCGCCGGCGCGTCAGACGCGTCCGGCCGCCAGCACGATGCCGACGGCTCCGGCCAGCGCCGGCACGGCGATCCACGCCGAGAACCGCAGACCGAAGCTTCGGCCGCCGGCCACCGTCGCGAGCACCATCTTCACGAGCGTGTTCGTGGCGAGGGCCGCACCGATCGCCCCCAGAGCGGTCTGGCGCGACAGGTCGCCGTCTGGCACCAGCGACGCCATGGCCAGGGCCGTGCCGTGCGCGTCCGCCAACCCGGCCACTGCGGCCGTGACCACGGCGGCCCCGCTGCCGAAACGCTCCTGGAGCACCGTTGTCACGAGCACGGTGGCGGTCAGGATGCCGGCCACGACCAACGAGGCGGCGAGCTGCAACGGACGCCGCTGCACCGGCTCGAGCTCACCCGCCAACGCACCGGCCCCGCGGCGCGACAACCACCACACCTCGCCCACGAGCACCAGCGCAGCAACGGCCATCGGCCACAACAGGGCGCCGGCCAGGCTCCGATCGACGACGAGCACGATGGCCACGACCTGCACGCACGTCGAGATGCTCGCAGCGAGCGCACCCGCCAGCGCCGGGCGCTGCACCTCCGGTGACGCCGACGTGACGGTGCGGGCGAGCATCGCCGTCGTGGCCGACGCCGACACGAACCCGCCTGCGATGCCGGTGACCACGAGCCCTCGCTGGGTGCCGAGCACGCGAGTGCCCACCCAGCCGACCCATCCGATCGCGGCCAGCACGACGACCAGTCGCCAGAGCTCGTTCGGGTTGATCACCCCCCACCGGTCGATGTCGCGGTCGGGCAGCAGCGGCAGCACGATGAGCGTCATCGCGAAGAACCTGAGGGCGTCGTCGACCTCGACCTCGGTCACCACGTCGCGCACGAAGTGGGCGACGCGCGACTTCTGCTCGAGCAGCAACGCCACCGCCACCCCAGCGCCGGCGGCGATCGCCAGGTCGCGCTGGCAGTAGGCGCCGAGCAGGTAGGCGACGACCACCACCATCTCACTGGTCGTGCCGCGGTGCTCCTGGCTGGTGCGCCAGTAACTGGCTGCCACCAACAGCCCGACCGCACCGAGACCGACGGCCACCACGACGTCCGCCACCGCCGCGGCCAGGGCCCCGGACAGCGCGACGAGCGTCATCGTGCGCGCACCGACGGCGGGGCGCTGCTCACCCTCGACCACCGCGTGGTGCTCGCGCTCGAACCCCAGCAGGAAGCCGATCGCAGCGGCGACCAGGAACGGCTCGACCCCGGTGTTCACATGGCGCTCCTCGGGAGCCTGACTGGCGGAAGGCGTGGGATTCGAACCCACGGAGGCCCGGAGGACCTCAACAGTTTTCGAGACTGTCCCATTCGTCCGCTCTGGCAGCCTTCCGTCGACCACGTTACCGCCTGGGCGTGGCCTGCGACCACCGATCGGGCACGGCTCGGGGCTGCTCGCCCCAAAGGGGTGCGGCGAGGTGACGAGGTCCGGACCGTCTGCGCCGTGACTGCACTCGACGACGTCGCCACGACCGGCTCGGGCACCACGGTCTGGGACCGTCTCGGGATCGATCCGGCCGAGCCACACCCGGCGTGGGCGGTGCTCGACGCCGTGCGTGCCGTCAGCTTCTCCGGTGAGGTGACGATGCACCTCCCCGAGCCGGTGCGCCTCCACTCGAGCCGCGGCCGGATCTACTGGGCCGAGCGCTGCAGCGACGATGACGTCGTCGACCGTCTCGTCGCGCTCGGCGCGCTCACTGCGGACGAGGCGATCAGCGGCACCGTGCTGCTCGGCGACGTCGTCCACATCGGGGGGCTCTTCAGACTGCTGCCGGGCCTCGACGTCGAGCGCATCCGCACAGCGGTCGACTATCTGCGCGACAGCACGGTCGCCACCGTGGCCGATGTGGAGGTCATCGAGCTCGAGCTCGTCGAGCATCAACACCACCCGAGCGGCATGGTGCTGTGGGAGCTCGACCTCGACGACCTGCCAGGCCGGCGCACACCGTTCGGCCCCGCCACCGTGGCGGCCGAGCCGCAGGTGGCCGGTGACGTGCAGATGGCAGTGCGCCTGGCCCTCGACGAGATCCGTGCGGCCCTGCGCGACGACATCCGGTCGCACGGCCGGCCGTCCGGGCCGAACGACCGGGCCGACGGCTGACGACAGCGGTCAGGAGCGGTCGGCCGGAGCGCTGCGACGCGCCGCGAAGAACGACTTCAGCAGCAGCGACGACTCGTCGGCGAGCGGCCCCTGCTCGATCTGGGCCCGGTGGTTGAGGCGCTCGTCGTCGGCGATGCGGAACAGGCTGCGGACCGCACCCGCCTTCGGGTCGGACGCCGCGTAGACGACCCGGTCGATGCGGCTGTTGACGATCGCGCCCGCGCACATCGCGCACGGCTCGAGGGTGACGTAGAGCGTGCAGCCGTCGAGCCGCCAGTGCCCCGCCGACGACGCAGCGTCGCGCAGCGCGAGCACCTCGGCGTGGGCGGTCGGATCACCGGTGAGCTCGCGCTCGTTGTGACGTGCGGCAATGACCACGCCGTCTCGCACCACCACGGCACCGACCGGCACATCGTCGTGCTGGAGCGCCGCGCGCGCCGCGGCGATCGCCGGCTCCACCGCACGACGATCGGCCTCGGCACGGTCCATGGCGGAGGGGGTGGGATTTGAACCCACGGACCCC
>DAINND010000263.1:0-4749 GCA_036736065.1 Ilumatobacteraceae bacterium | reverse complement strand
ACGCCTCCTCCGGCACGACCCCGGTCCGGTACCAGCCGGCCGGGGTCGTCCCGCGTCCAGAGCCGGGCGACGCCGGCGGGCGGGAACCGCCACGCCCCGGAGGACGACCTGTTCCCCATGGCAGACATCGGCCGCCCCGTACGCATCGTGCACGCCCCCACCCTCGTCGACCGGCGTGTCACGTCCGATCCCGAGCGAACAGACGAGCGGGACGACACCGTGGTTCGTCCACCGCTCCGGCTCCAGTCAGCCTCGTTGCGTCGTTGAACCCTTCGTCCCGCGAGGCGCCACCCGAGGTGAACGTCGACCGCGCGCGCCGCGGGGTGAAGCTCGGTGTCATCCGCGGCGTTCCACCGCGGCTGCATCCCATCGGCCGGTATCGCGCCCGAGGCGACGACCTCCTCGGAGCGAGACGTGCAGTCTGTCATCGTCGTGGCCACCGGGCGCCCGAGTTCGGATGCACCTGCGGGTTCCACGCCGTCGACGACGTCGACCACCTCCCCGCCGTCACCGAGGTGTTGGCCGACTCCGTCGTGCTGGAGGTCGAGCTCGGAGGCACGATCGTGGTGCACGAGCGGGGTGTGCGCGCCGCCGAGCAGGCCGTGCTGTCCGTCGGCTTTCCCCGTGCGTGCTCGTGGTGTGGTCGTGACGCGGTCGCCGTCGTCCCCGGTCGTCTGTGGCGATCGAGCTGCGCCTCCTGCGCCGAACACCCGCGTCGACAGGGAATCTCCCGGGCCTCGGCGACCGCCGCGCTCGGGGTGGACGTGTCGTTCGTCGACGTCCCGGTCGAACCGGTTCGCCGACGACGGTGGGGCACCGCGCGAGCAGCCTCCATGGTCGCGCTCTCGGCGATGCTGTCGTTCCTCACCTGGCGGGCGACGTCCAACTCCTCGGCCGTCGCCATGGCGAACGCGGGCACCGGCGTGTCGACGATCGCGCTCGTCGCCACGGCGCGATCCCGCTCGGCACGCCCGCACTCGGCGTGGTTCGTCGGCCAGTGCGCCTGCCTGGCGCTTGCCTCAATCGCGGTCCGTCTGCTCGGCTGACCCGTCGACGAGCATCCCGTCGTACATCCCCTTCAACCACGCGTACACCTCCGGCGGCGCCGATCGCGGGTGTCCGCTGTCGAACGGCGGCTTCGGGTCGTACTCCATGTCGAGTTGAGCGGCCTGGGCGAACATCTCACCGGCGATGAGCGCGGCGAGCTCGAGCGACATGTCGATCCCGGCGGACACACCGGCGGCCGTCACCACCTTGCCAGCGCGCACCACGCGGGCGTCGGTCGGGATCGCACCGAAGTCGGCGAGCTCCGCGTGGCAGTACCAGTGCGTCGTCGCCGGAAGGCCCTTCAGCACACCGGCGGCCCCCAACATCAACGCCCCGGTGCACACCGAGGTCGTCCAGGTGGTCCCGGGGTGCACCTCGCGGATCCAGTCCACGAGCACGTGTCCACTG
Source organism: Ilumatobacteraceae bacterium (assembly GCA_036736065.1). Classification (GTDB taxonomy): domain Bacteria; phylum Actinomycetota; class Acidimicrobiia; order Acidimicrobiales; family Ilumatobacteraceae; genus VFMC01. Next base: position 3,294 of record DAINND010000263.1, on the reverse strand, counting down.
CGGGCGAGCTCGATCGCCGCGACGCCACCCGGTACCACCAGCAGGTCGGGCTGGCCGATCTCGTCGATCCCGACGGGTGCCTCCATCGTGAACGACCCCCCGTTCGACACGGGACCGGCTCGCTCGGCCACGAACGTGAACTCCCACCCGGGGATCGACGCGAGCGCGTGGTAGGGCCCGATCGCATCGAGCACGGTGAAGCCGGGGAACAGCAGCATGGCGGTCTTCATGGGATGACGTCCTCCTGGACGATCGAGGTGGGAGCGGGAGCGGCATCGGATGCCACACGACCGGATGTGCCGTCGGGTGGCTCGAGCGGTGCGACGGTGATGTGGGTGCGGGCGGTCAGCGGGTGGGGACCGATGTGCGCGCGGACACCGAAGACCTCGGCGATGCGCCCCACGGTGAGCACCTCGCCGGTCGGGCCGGAGGCCACGACGCGCCCTGCGTGGAGCATCGTGACGGCGTCGCAGAGCGATGCGGCGTGATCGAGATCGTGCAGGGCGGCAACCGTGGTGAGCCCGAGGCTGCGCACCATCTCCAGCAGTTCCAGTTGTGCGCGGATGTCGAGATGGTTGGTCGGCTCGTCGAGCACCAACACGGGGGCCTCCTGGGCAAGAGCACGTGCGAGCATCACCCGCTGTCGCTCGCCCCCGGACAGCGTGGTCACCAGCCGATCGGCGGCCCACGCCATCCCCACGCGCTCCAGCGCGTCGTCCGCGATCTCCGCGTCGCGCCGGTTGTCGCGCTCGAAGATGCGCTTGTGCGGGGCCCGTCCCATCCGGACGACGTCACGCACCGAGTACTCGAGCTCGAGCGGGTGGTCCTGGGTGACGACGGCTCGCCGTCGCGCCGCGTCCCGGGCGGAGAGGTCGCGCCAGAGATCACGATCATCGATGAGCACCGCACCGCCGCTCGGTCGGAGCGCTCGGTAGACGCAGCGGAGCAAGGTGCTCTTGCCCGAGCCGTTCGGCCCGACGAGGCCGTGGAACTCACCGGGACGCACCTCCATCGAGGCGTCGGCCACGATCGGTCGGGCGTCGATCACGACGTCGAGGCCGTGGACGGAGAGCTTCACGACACCCCACGCCCGGATCGACGAAGGAGCACGAGGAAGAACGGTGCGCCGAAGGCGGCGGTGAAGATACCGACGGGGAGTTCGTTGGGCCGATCGACGATGCGGCTCGCGAGGTCGACCAGCCCCATGAACACCGCGCCGCCGAGCACGGTCACGGGCAGCATCCGGCGATGGCCGGGACCGCCCACGAATCGGGCCGCGTGCGGGATCATGAGCCCGACGAACCCGATGCCGCCGGAGACCGCCACCGCCGTCGCCGTCAGGATCGAGGTCACGACGAGGAGCTCGATGCGGAAGCGGTTCACATCGACACCGAGCGCACTCGCCGCATCGTCGCCCGCGCTCATCAGGTCGAGCGTGCGGGCGCGTCCGAGGAGCCACACCATCGACACGCTGATCGCCACCGACGGGATCCCGAGGTCGGACCAGCGTGCTCCGGAGAACGAACCGAGGATCCAGAACATGATGCCCCGCAGCTCGAGGGGGTTCGTGTAGAGCTGCAGGAAGCTGGTCGCAGCCGTGCAGAGATAGCTCACCGCCACGCCGGCGAGCACGAGCCGGGTGGGACCGACCTGCCCTCGCCGTTGCGCCAGCAGGAACACGACCGTCAACGTGGCCATCGCACTCGCGAACGCCGCCCCACTGAGTCCGACGCCCGCCAACGCACCCCATCCGGTCACGGCCGCAGCGACGGCACCGAGCGCTGCGCCGGACGACACGCCGAGGACGTAGGGGTCGGCCAGCGGGTTGCGGGCCAGCACCTGCAGGCACGCCCCCGCCAGGCTCAACGCCCCGCCGACGACGGCGGCGAGCAGGACGCGTGAGGTGCGGTAGTCCCAGATGATCTGGTCCTGCACCGCACTGGGCGCCTCGTCCACCAACCCGAGGTGGAAGCCGACGACCTCCCAGACGTCGCGGACCGGGAGGTTCACCGTACCGAGCGTGATCCCGGCGAACAGTGCGACGACGAGCGCGACGAACAGGCCGACCTGGAGCACGACGACGCCCCCACCCGCGACCGGGTGGGGGCGCCGACGCTCGGGATCAGCGAGCAGCGTCGACGGCGGCTGCGAGCTTCTCGACACCGACGTAGTTGTACGGGCCCAGGTAGAACGACTCGGCGATGGAGATCCAGTTGTCGTTCACGGCGGCGTCCCACTGCGGGTACTGACCGAGGATGTCGGCGGCGTACGCCGCAGGATCCTCACCGGGCAGGAACACCCCGACGACCAGGATGTCCACGTCGGCCGCGGCCAGCGCCTCGGCATTGATGGTGGTGGCGTCGGTGAACGACGCGAACCCGTCGAACGCGTTCACCCCGCCGGCGGCCTCGATCACGCTGTCCGTGAACGGTCCGACGAACACCTGCGGGATCCCGTTCGGGTTCATCATCGACATGCCCGGGTAGGCGATCAGCACGGTCGGCCGCTCGCCGTCGGTGCCGGCGACCGCCTCGATGCGCTCCCGGGCGTCGGCGATGAAGGCCTCGGCGCGGTCCTGGACGTCGAAGATCACACCCAACTCACGGAGCATCTCGAAGGACTCCTCGTAGGTCTGCGCGGCGTAGCGCTCGGCATCCTCGGGTCGCGGATCCTCGGCGCCGTACGCGCAGTTCACGGGCGACACCCAGCTCTGGATTCCCACCTCGGCGAGCTCGTCACGGGTGGCCGAACCCATCATCTCGCCGAAGCCACCGGCCCAGGTGCTCACCACCAGGTCGGGCTCGAGTGCGAGCACCTGCTCCTTCGGCACTTCGAAGTTCTCGTTGAGCGTCAGCCCGCCGGTGGGAAGCGCAGCGATGCGCTCCACCATGCCGTCGATGTCGGACTGCCCGTACGACTGGCTGTTGGCCAGGATCCGCTCCTCGCTCCCGAGGGCGAGGAAGCTCTGCACCTCGGCCACCGACGTGCCGTTCAGGATGAGGACCCGTTCGGGTGGCGCCTCGAAGGTGAGCTCGACGCCGCAGTTGTCGATCGTGAGCGGGTACACCGTCCGACCCGACGAGGTGTCGGACGTGGTCGGCGGCGCCCCGTCGGACGTCGACGGAGCCGAGTCGACGGTCGTCGCGACCATCGGTTCGGTCGTCGCGGCGCCGACTCCATCGGCTGCCGTGGGTGTGGGAGGGGTCGATTCGGCGTCGTCGTCACCACATGCCGCGGTGACGAGCAGGGCGCCGACGAGGAGTGGTCGGAGGAGTCGGTGACACAAACCAACGG
>DAINND010000262.1:4634-4823 GCA_036736065.1 Ilumatobacteraceae bacterium | reverse complement strand
GACGAGGTCGAACTGCACCGCAGCGCGGGCCGGCGAACCGTCGGCGAGCTCGGCCAGGCTGCGTGCCGAGGGGACGGAGTGCTCCTCACTGCGGCCGTCGATGGCGTGATGGGGGTCGGGCTGCGGATGGTCGGAACGAGTCACCGTGGTCCTCCTCTGCTGGTGCGACGTGGTGCCGACCCGAGAGTG
>DAINND010000262.1:2549-4624 GCA_036736065.1 Ilumatobacteraceae bacterium | reverse complement strand
GTGTGGGGGGCCGGTGGTCGTTGTGGGGTTTCTTGTCTCTTTGGGCCGCTCCGCGTGGTGCCTGGGGGTGCCTCCCCTTTTGGGGGGGCCACCACACCAGCAGGATCAAACGGACGAAGGGCGCTGCCGTGTGACAGGGCACGGCGGCGGCAGGCGACGTGGGGTCAGGCGATCTCGACGGTGCGCCAGCTGATGTGCTCGGCGTCGAGGATCTCGGGGAGGACACCCCGGGTCGCTTCGGTCGACAGCAGCATCGTTGCGCCGAGCACCAGCCCGGTCGCTGCGGCTTCGAGGTTCAACACGTTGAGGCGCGGGTGGCGCTCGGACAGCTCGGCCATCACGGGAACCGTCGACCGCGGGTCGGGCAGACCGATGGTGTCGGGCAGCACCAGCAAGCTCCGTATCGCCGCCGCCTGGCGCCGCTCGTCGAGACCGAGCAACGGGCCCGACAGGTGTCCCCCGGCACCCGCGACCGCGGCACGGCAGGCGCGGTAGTACCAGTAGGTCGTGGTGTGGAGCTCGCCCTGCTCGCCGAGGCCGACGAGCAGTTCCTCGATCAGGAGCCGATCGTCGAGGACGATCGTGGGGACGGCGGCCACTGGTGATCGCTACTGATCGGCCAGGTCCGGGTCCGTGATGCTGGCGAGGCCAGCCTCGTAGCGGTCCCGCAGGACACGACGCAGTTCCTCGCGTGCGGCCTGGATGCCGCCGGGGACGATCAACGCCGCATCTCCGAGATCGATGACCCCGACCTCGCCGCCGTGTTCGATGCCCCAACGGTGGCGCAGCTCGGACGGCAGATTGGTCTGACCGCGGTGCGACACCTTGGCCGTGGACGTAGCAGGCATGCCTGCATTGTAGCGAGATCACGATTACAAGGCGACACCCTTTCGACCCCGTCGAGGATGGTCGGATCAACTGGCCAGGCTCCAGGGCTCACACATGCTGTGGTCCCATTCTTCTCGGCGATCCTGGCCCGCTGAGCGGGGCGCCGCTCTCCGTTGTCACACACGTCGCATCTCATGATCGCCTCCTCCGGACGTCCTGGGTCCAGCGCCGTGCACCGTCTTTTCGATAGCGACGACGTGAGCGGTGAGCAAGGTGGATCGGGAGTTCCAGGCGGGCTGGGCGCAGGCCTCGGCGCCCCCCTTGTTCAGAATGGCGAGGGGCCACTGAACGGCCCGGGGCCCCACTGCCCCGGTGACCCGTCCGCTGCGCCCGTGCCGGTCGGCGGTGCCGTGGGTGGCGCCGTGGGTGGCGTGGTGGACAACGCCGCCGACCGCTGCCGCGCCGGCGTGGTCCTCTGACGCGGCCGCTCAGCCGAGCAGCAGCTCCGCGGCGGTGCCGCTCCAGCCGCGACACTCGATCTCGAGCTCGGTGGGCTCGACCGGGTTGACGTCGTGCTCACTCACCCACGCCAGGACGCGACGCATGTCGTCGCGCCCCAGCACCTCCGAGCGCAGCACGACCACTCCGGAGATGTCGCCGCCGTCCGGCTGGAGCAGCTCGAGCAGCCGGTCGACCCCGAAGTCGGGCGTAGCTCGTCCGAAGAAGAAGGTCCGTGCCGACCACTCCGAGACGAACAGTCCGCCGTCGGCGGCGACCGACACCGCGTACCCGATCTCGCCGCTGGTCATCGACTCGCCGTCGCACTCCATCGACAGCCAGATGCCGGCCTGGGCGTGCTCGTCCGAGTCGAACACCAGCGGCATGGAGTCGAGATAAACACCGGAGTCGTCGCCGTTGATCTTCATGACCCATTCGCCGTGGCCGAACTCGCCGTCGTTGGAGGTGTGCGCCCAGGCGTCGCCGTCGAAGAGGAACGGCAGGGCGGTCGAGTTGACGATGTCGGTGCAGTGCACCTCGGCCTCCGTGTTGAGCAGAAAGTCGCGGTCGGCGCGCAGTTCGGCGCTCGTCGCGGTGCGGGTGCGCCCGCTGTCGTCGACGATCAGGGCCCAAAACTTGTTTCCGATTATAGACATTTTGTACGGGCCAGAGATGTCCATAAACAGGCGTTCTCCCTTTTCGGTTGCTTTAATTAGGGAGGTCTTGGAGACGTTTTTGGCCTTTGCCTT
>DAINND010000262.1:0-2539 GCA_036736065.1 Ilumatobacteraceae bacterium | reverse complement strand
GAACAGCGCCCGCGCATCGCGCAGCCGGGAGCCCCACGACCAGTTGTCCTACGGCACGAGCAGTCGCCATCCGCACCCGTCCGGGTTGAGCAGCATCGCCCGGTTGAAGTGCGGCAGCACCTCGATGATCGGCACCACCGGTTCGGAGTCGACGGCGTCGCGCAGTTCGTCGAGCGGAAGCCAACCGACGTCGTCGAGCCCCTCTGCCAACCACTCACCGATCGCGTCGGCGATCCCCTTGTCGAGCTCGAACTCGTCCATCGTTGCCACCCCTGTGCGCTACGCATCCTCGTGCACTGACAACGCACGCCACTGCTCGGGGTGTGACGTCGTCAGAACGGCGAGGGACCGCTGAACGGGTCGGGGCCGGGCGCAGCGACGATCGGGTCGGACCACAGTGCCGGCAGCCCCTCGTCGGCTCGCGGTGCGCGGGCCGAACGCAGCGACACCAGGCCGAACACCACGGCTGCGATTCCGCCGACGCAGGTGAGCACGAGGCCGGAGCCGGTGCTCACGTCGAGGTCCCAGCCTGCGGTGGGCCCGAATCGGTCGAGCGTCGCCTCGACCGCCGACGAGAGCCCGCCCACGGCGACGAAGGCGACGACGGCCAACATCGTCGTGGTGGCTCCGCCGACGATGACCGCGATGGGTAGCCAGCGGGCTCTCACGAGCGCCGCGGCAACGGCCGCCGCCGCGGTGGCGAGGATGACGATGCTGAAGACGTCGCCGACACCTGGCACCGCCTCAGCGCCGACCGACCACTCGATCGGCTCGGCGTCGACGAGGAACCACCGGAAGCTGCGGGCCCACAGCAGCAGCACCACCACTGCCAGCGCGGCGAGGCTGCGCCACACCGGCAGCGACAAGCGGTGCTGATCGGCGCTGCCCGCCGAGGCGGTCTCGGCGACGGCGCCGGCAAATGCGGTCATGCCACCGACGAGCGCCACGACGACCCCGGGTGACAGGCGCACGACGGCGCCGTCGAGCAGCACCGATTCGGGCAACAGCCACTGCAGCCGGACGCCCAGCGCCCAGATGAGCATCGCCCAGGCGGCCCACAGCAGGCCGGCGAGGCCGACGAGCGCGGTGAGGGACTGCTTCACGAGGTGCAGGCCGACCCCGAGCCCACCGAGCAGCAGCACGAGCAGGGCGCTCGGGCGGAAGGCGTCGGTGAGGAGTGGGTGGAGCACGATGTCCTCGGCGGGGCCGATGCCGCGTGCCCACGGCAGGACGGCACTGACGCCGACGGCAGCGAAGCCGACGAGGGCGAAGCCGGATGGTGTGATGGTGGTGCGCGATCCGGGCATCGCTCACCACCTCTGGGGGCCGGGGACCGGGAGACTGCGTTGGCGCTGCACGCGTCGTTCGCGAAGCACCGGCACGAGGCCGAACGGACCGAGCAGCGCTCCCCAGGCGAACGCGCGACGCGAAGACATCGTGCCTGCGCGCCCGAAGGCCCGCGTGATCAGTCCGCTGATGAGCGCCGAGGAGATGGCCAGCACGGTGACGACGAGGAGCAGCAGCCCGGACATCAGCCGACCACGCCTCCGAGGATCGGCACCGGATCGGCGTCGGTGTCCGACAGGGCGCGCTCGCCGTCGGCAGCCTTTCCGGTGAAGAGCCGGATGTCGCGAGGTGCGAGCGGCATCGACAGGTCGATCCGGAACGCTGCCAGCAGGAACCGTTGCTCGACACCGGCGACGGGGATGCGCCGTCGCGGTGTCTAGCGGTCGGGCATCGTGAGGTCCACGGTGTCGGAGATGCCGAAGAGGCACTCGAAGACGGCATAGCGGTCGACGTCGAGGCTGGGGCGAAGGAACCGTGTCGCGAATGCGGGAAGTGGCGCGAACTCGACGATCGAGCCGAGGAACTCGTGCGGGTCGGCGCCGGCGAGCCCGGGCACTTCGCAGCGGATCCGCGAGATCATGCGGTCGGCGTCGCGCCCGGCCATCACTTGGCGCAGCTCGGCTTCCTGCATGGCGCGCAGCGCCGGTGCGTACCGGCCGGCGGAGATGTCGTAGGCGAGCTGGACGCGCGGCGAGTGGACGGCCTCGCCCGTGACGGGGTTGACGCTGATCGGCCGCCGGCTGGCGGACACGTCGGCTGCGGGGTCGAGCTCGTCCCCTGCGTCGACGGCGGCGACGACCTTGTAGCGCTGCTCCCACTGCGCCTTGGTGCGTGTGAACTCGCGCTGCAGCCAGCCGGCGTGGGCGATGCGGCGGCGGAGGCGGACGACCTCACCCTGGACGCCCTCGGCGTCGAAGTCGGGGACGCCGGTGGTTTAGGCTAGCATGTCCGTTCCGCCGGGGGTCGTCGTTGCCGGTGGCGTCTCGATGCCACGTCCCCAGGGGTCGTGCAGCGACCGGCTGATCACCTCCGCCCACTCGACGAACTGGTCGTTGAGCGACGACAGCCGAGCCAACTCGTTGGCGGCGTGCTGCCGTCGACGCTGGAGGTCGTCAGGCAGCCCGCCGAGGTGGTCGCGCCGGTGGCGCAGCCGCACCAGCAAGCGGGTGGTCGCGAGCAGGCCGCCGCCGCC
>DAINND010000261.1:589-4826 GCA_036736065.1 Ilumatobacteraceae bacterium | reverse complement strand
GCTCGACAACATCGACATGAACGTCGCGGAGCTCACCGCACAGGTGAACGGCGACCCCGTCGGCAAGATTGCGAATCTCGCGAGCCGCACGGTCCGCTTCATCGCGGAGCCTGGATTAGCGGCAACCTATCCCGACGACGGTGGGCTGTTCGCGGCCGCGGCTGCCGCGGGAGAAGAGATTGCCGAGGCGTACGAGTCGTGCGATTACAACCGCGCGATGCGGACGATCATGGAACTCGCCGATCGGGCGAACAAGTACGTCGCCGATGCCGAGCCGTGGAAACTGGCCAAAGACCCGGCGAACGCCGAGCGGGTGCAGCAAATCTGCACCGTGGCGGTGAACGTCTTCCGGCAGTTGGTCACGTACCTCGCGCCCGTGTTGCCGAAGTTGGCTGCCGATGCCGGGAAGCTGCTCGGCGAGCCGATCCAAAATTGGTCGCAGACTCAGACGCCGCTGTTGGGCGTGAAGCTTGCGGCGTATGAAAACTTGATGAACCGAATTGATCCCAAGCAGGTGCAAGCCATGGTCGATGAGAGCAAAGAAGAAGCGGCGGCCGCGAAACCGGCCGGTGAACAACCGAGTGCGGCAGCGGGTTCCGTCTTCGATGGCCCTGAATCACTCGCGGCCGAGCCGTTGACGCCGACCTGTACGATCGACGACTTTGCGAAGGGGCAGGTCCGATTGTCGACCTGGCGGCTGTTCATCGGCCTCGGCGGGTCGGCGGTCGTCTTCCTCACCGGGGGCAGCGGCCTGGCCCAGCAGTTCCGACATCACGACGACGGCCTGCCCGGCACGATCATCACCCGCAACAACGAAGTCAGCGGCCTGCTCGGCTGCGGCATCGCCATCGCCGTGGCGTTGCTCTGGGGGTTCAGCCCGGTGGCGCTCGCCGTCGCCGGGTTGATCGTCGTCGTCTCGCTGTGGCTGCTCGTGTTCGGTGACGTGAAGATGCCCGCCGAGACGGCAGAGGCCGCCGGCGCGGGCTGACCGTGGCGCGTGCTCGCGCCGACCGTGGCGACATGTGGGTGCGCGGGCTCGTCGTCGCAGCGGTGATGGCGTTGGCCGCGTGCGGTGGCGGTCCGCCGACCGGCGGGGGCTCGTCGACCGGGCCTGTGCCGTCTGCGCCCTCGACCGCGCCGACGACCACGGCGCCACCGACCACCACCCCGGTCACGGCGCCACCGACCACCACCCCGGTCACGGCGCCGACCACGACCATCACCTCGGCCGATGACGACCTGCTCGCCGCGCGGCCCTACCGCGTGGGGCTGCCCGGCGAGCTCGGCCCCGATCCGGCGCCCGTGGTGGTGCTCCTGCACGGTTACTCGTCGACGTCGGAGCTGATCGTCGAGGAGGTGGGCCTGCTCGCCGAGGCCGGGCGGCGGGGCAGCGTCACCGTGCTGCCCGACGGCCTCGTCGACCAGGTCGGCCATCAGTTCTGGAACGCCACGGAGGCCTGCTGCGACTTCTGGCGCAACGGTGTCGACGACAGCGCCTACCTCGCGGCCGTCATCCGCGACGTCGTCGCCGAGCAGCCCGTCGACCCCGAGCGGGTCCTCGTCATCGGCCACTCCAACGGCGGGTTCATGGCCCATCGGCTGGCCTGCGACCACGCCGAGCTGCTGTCGGGCGTCGTCAGCCTCGCCGGGGCGATGCACCTCGACCCAGCGCAGTGCGCGCCGAGCCGACCGGTCGATGTGGTGCAGGTCCACGGCACGTTCGACATGGTGGTCCGCTACGACGGCGGCCAGTTGATGGAGGGCCCGCTGCACCCGGGCGCCGTCGACTCGGTGCGGATGTGGGCCGCGGCCAACGGCTGCGCCGGCACCGACCCGGCGCCCGCTGGTGGCCCGCTCGACGTCGACGCCACGGTCGAGGGCGCCGAGTCGACGTTGGCCACTGTCGCCGGTTGCCCGCCCGGCGGTACGGTCGCGCTGGTCACCGCCGAGGGTGGGGGCCACTTCCCGTGGGGAGGCAGCGACCTGTTGCCCTCCCTGTTCGACCTGCTGCTGGAGCCGACCACCCGATGAGCGCTGCGCATCCCGCCCCGATCACCCGTGCCGCCGCGCTCGCCCGCGCCGCGGCCGATCCGCTCGCCGCGTGGCGCGACCGGTTCGAGTTGTCGGCGCCCGGTGTGGACGGCCGCGAGCTGGTCTACCTCGACGGCAACTCGCTCGGGCGCACCCCGTTGCGCACGATCGCCCGCCTCGACGAGGTGGTGCGCCACGAGTGGGCCGGCGACCTCATCCGCTCGTGGGACCACTGGCTCGACCTGCCCCAGCGGGTGGGTGACCGGCTGGCCCCGCTCATCGGCGCGGGCCCCGGTGAGGTGGCCGTGCACGATTCGACGAGCATCAACCTCTACCAGCTGGTGCACGGCGCGCTCGGCCTGCGCCCCGACCGGGGTGTGCTGGCCGTCGACCCGCACGACTTCCCGAGCGACCGCTACATCGTCGACGGCATCGCCCAGGCGACGGGTCGCACGGTGCGCCACGGCTTCGACCGCCTCGACGACGTCGCCGTGGTGGTGCGTTCGGTGGTCGACTACCGCACCGCCGAGGTGGTCGACGTGGCCGCCGAGCAGGCTCGCGCCGACGCGGCCGGGGCGCTCGTGGTGTGGGACCTCTCCCACGCCGCCGGGGTGCTGGCGCTCGATCTCCACGCCGCGGGCGCCACGCTGGCCGTGGGGTGCACCTACAAGTTCCTGAACGGCGGCCCGGGCGCACCGGCGTTCGTCTACGTGGCCCGCGAGCTGCAGTCGGCGATCACCCAGCCGATCTGGGGCTGGTTCAGCCAGCGCGACCAGTTCCGCATGGGCCCGGCCTACGAGCCGCGAGACGACATCGGGCGGATGCTCATCGGCACGCCGTCGATCCTGGCGCTCACGGCCGCCGAGGAGGGCATCGCCCTGTCGGCCGAGGCCGGCATCGTGGCCAGCCATGCCAAGGCGATGGACCTCACCGGGTTCGCGATCGACCTGTGCGACCAGCACGGGCTGCAGACCTGCACGCCGCGTGCGGCGCACCGTCGCGGCGGGCACGTGTCCGTGGTGCATCCGACGGCGCGCGAGCTGTGCCGCCGGCTGATCGCCGAGCGCGGGGTGATCCCCGACTTCCGCGAGCCGGACATCGTGCGCCTCGGCATGTCGCCGCTCACCACCCGGTACGTCGACGTGCACGACGGGATCACCGCGATCGCCGAGCTGCTCGCCGGCTGACCGACCGGGAGGGCCGGTCGCGGCGTCGTTGACAGCGACGGACGGGCACGGCTTGACTGGCTCCGTGGCTGCGGGGGTGCTGGCGATCGATCTCGGCACCACCGGGGTGAAGGTCGCCGTCGTCGACGAGCGGGGCAGGGTGGTGGCCGGTGCAGGAGCGACGTTCCCGACGACGCACGGCGCGGATGGCGCCGCCGAGCAGGACGCGACGGCGTGGTGGGCGGCGATCGGGGGCTACGCCCGTCAGGTGGTGGCCGCGGCCGGTGGCCCGACAGCGGTAGACCTGGTGGCGGTGACGGCGCAGTACATGTCGCTCGTCGCCGTCGACGCCCGGGGCGAGGCGATCGCCCCGGTGGTGATGTGGATGGATCGCCGCGGCGCGGCCCACCATCCGAGCAGGCAGTGGGACGACGCAGCGGGCCTCGATGCGCTGATGACCTGGATCGACCGCCACGGCATCCCCACCGGTGGGGGCGACAGCATCGGCCAGATGGCCTTCGTGCGCAGCGAGTGGCCGCAGGTGTGGGCCGCGGCCACGGCGTTCGTGCAACCGGTCGACCATCTGCTGGCTCGGCTCACCGGTGTGGTGGCGGCCACGCAGAACTCGGCGTTCCCGCTGCTGCTCACCGACAACCGCACCTGGGGTGAGCTGCGCTACGACGACGAGCTGCTCGCCCGCTGCGGCCTGCCCGCCGACGAGCTGCGCGCCCGCCTGCCCCGTCTCGTGCCCTTCGGTGAGCCGCGTGGTGAGCTGACCGCCGCCGCGGCCGAGCACCTCGGCCTGCGCGCCGGGGTGGTGGTGGCGGGCGGCACGATCGATACGACCACGTCCGCGGTCGGCACGGGTGCGGTCGGCGCCGGTCGGCTGGGTGTGGTGATCGGCACCACCGCCGTGGTGCTCGCCCACCTCGGCGCCCGCGGCCACGACCTGGCCCATGGCATCACCAGCGGGCCGAGCCCGGTGCCGGCGAGCTCGGTGGTGATCGCCGAGCACGGCGTGGGCGGCAAGGCGCTGGACG
>DAINND010000261.1:0-541 GCA_036736065.1 Ilumatobacteraceae bacterium | reverse complement strand
CCGGCTCCGGGGCGCGACGCGTTCGCGGCGGTGCTCGAGCAGGCGGCGGGTGCGCCGCCGGGGGCCAACGGCGTGCTCTACGCGCCGTGGTTGGTGGGGGCGATGGCGCCGTCGTTCGATCCGCTGTTGCGCGGCGCGTTCGTGGGCCTCGGTGTGTCGACCAGCCGTGCCGACCTGGCCAGGGCCGTGGTGGAGGGCGTCGCCTGCAACCTGGCCCGGCTGGTGCCCCACGTCGCCGCGCTCACCGGCGCGGACGGCGCAGCCGCGGCCGCCGCCGCCGCGTCCGCGCCGCCGATCGTGCTCGGTGGTGGTGGCGCTGCCTCGGCGCTGTGGGGCCAGGTGCTCGCCGACGCCACGGGCCGCCGGGTGCGCCGGCTCGCCGAGCCGCGCTTCACCAACGTCCGTGGCGCGGCGTTCGTGGCCCTCGCCGAGACGGGCCGCATCGGTTGGGACGACATAGAAGCGCAGCAGGTGGACGAGTACGCGCATCTGACCGAAGCGGCCCCTCACCGCCTCTACGCCCGCCCGCCCGCCACGCACG
>DAINND010000260.1:0-4840 GCA_036736065.1 Ilumatobacteraceae bacterium | reverse complement strand
GACCTCGGCGCTTGGTCCGGTGCGATCGTCGCCGCCGCAGGCGTCATCGGTGCGGCGCTGCTCCAGCTCGCCGTGTGCTACCGACCGGAGAAGCCGTGACCACCACGATGCCCGCACCCGCCGGTCCGGGCCCGGAGCGCCCACGGGGCCGTCGCTTCTCCCCGCTTCGCTACCTGGTCGTCGCGGCCTGCCTGCTGCTCACAGCGATGTGGGTGTACGGGCTCTTCTTCGCCTCGAAGGAAGCTGCGTACCAGGTGAGCGACCCGAACTGGCGCCGCCAGGCCGAGTCGATCTGTGAGCGGTACGAGCAGCAGCGCCGCCAGCTCGCCGACGTCGATGAGGGGTACATCTCCGATCCGACCCCCGAGCAGATGCTGCGGCGCGCGGATCTCGTCGAACAGGCCACGAACCTCCTCGAGGCCTCGCTCGAGGATGTCCTCGCCCTACCGGTCGCCTCCGATCGCGACCGTTCGATCGTGGCCGACTACGAGCGCTACTACCCGATGGTGCTCGCCGACCGCCGCGCCTACATCGACCGGGTGCGGGCGCTCGACCTGCGGCCCTATGGCGAGACCCGGGTCGGCAACGGTCCGGTCTCGAACGTCCTGTCCGACTTCGTGACGGTCAACCAGATGAAGTCGTGCGCACCGCCGACGGAGCTGACGACCGACGCCTGATCGGTGGGCTCGCGCCGCCGCTCAGGCGCGAACCGTCACCCACCCGTCGCCCTCCACGTACCGCTTGATCACTCGGGCCGGGTTGCCCACCGCCACGCTGTAGTCCGGGATCGTGCCCGTCACCACCGAATTGGCGCCGATCGTGACGTGCTTGCCGATCGTGGCGCCGGGCAGGATCACCGAGCCGTGGCCGATCCACGACCCGTCACCGATCGACACCGGACGCTCCGGCATCGTCTGACGCGAGATCGGGATCGACACGTCTCGATAGCCGTGGTTCTGATCGGTGACGTACACGTGGTGGCCGGTCCAGACATCGTCGCCGATCTCGATCGAGAAGTGCCCGACGATGCCGCTGCCCTTGCCGATCAGGCACCGGTCCCCGATGCGCACCACCGGGTCGGAGATGCACTCCTGGCCCGGCATCATCCCTGCCGACAGCGTGATGTTCGGGCCGAGCATGGTGCCCTCGCCGATGTGGATGTAGCGCTCGTTGAAGATCGTGTTCGTCGGGAAGCAGATGATGCTCCCCGCACCGAATCGGCCGAATCGACGACCGGTGCGGCTCTCGGGCCCGATCGCCCCCCATCGGCCGACCGCCTCCCAGGTGCGCCGGATCCACTCCCCGGCGATGTCGTGGCGGCGCGTCACGCCCGGCGACGCTAGTGCCTCCGACGGTGCACGGCGTGCCCGACCGGGAGGTGTGGCCGCGGGGCACATCCACCGGGGTGGCTACGCTGCGGACGTGGGTGAGCGACGCCAGCGCACGACGACGGCGGCAGGTGCGCTCACAGGCACGCTCACCGACGTCGATGGGCTGCTCGTCGGCCAGAGCAGCCGCCTCGGGCGCGGCTGGCGGACCGGCACGACCGTCGTGGTCGCCCCGTCGGGCGCCGTGGGGGGTGTCGACGTGCGCGGCGGTGGTCCCGGCACGCACGAGACCGACCTGCTTCGGCCGGAGAACCTCGTCGAGCGGGTTCACGCCGTGTGCCTGACCGGCGGCAGCGCCTTCGGCCTCTCTGCGGCCGCAGGGGTGATGGCTGAGCTCGAGGCCCGCGGGATCGGGTTCCCGGTCGGGCGGCCGGGCGCGGAGACGGTGGTCCCGATCGTGCCCGCCGCCGTCATCTTCGACCTGGGGCGAGCCGGCGACCCGCGGCATCGACCGGACGCCGAGTTCGGAGCGCGCGCCACCCGTGACGCCTTTCGACTGCGCGCCGGAACCGGATCGGGCACGATCGGAGCGGGCACCGGCGCCATGGCAGGCGGCCTGCAGGGTGGTGTCGGCCAGGCGAGCATCCGCCTCGCCGACGGCACCGTGGTGGGCGCGCTCGCCGTCGTCAACTCACTCGGCTCGGTCATCGATCCGGCCACAGGGCTCCCGTGGGAGCACCGCAGCCTCGGTCTGAGGCGACCGAGCCGCGCGGAGCGCACCGCACTGCGCGACCATCTCGTCGCCAGCCGACCGCCGCTCAACACGGTGATCGGCGTGGTGGCGACCGACGACGAGCTCACCAAGGCCGAGTGCACTCGCTTCGCGGGCGTGGCCCACGATGGACTGGCACGAGCCGTGCGGCCGGCCCACACCCTGTTCGACGGCGACACGATCTTCGCCCTCGCGACGGGCCGGCGGCCGGCGACGGCGCCCACCGGTGCGCAGCCGTCGACGGGTCGCGAGCGCGCCCAGCGCCTCACGGTGCTGTTCGAAGCGGGCGCCGAGTGCTTCGCGCTCGCCTGCTCGCGTGCCGTCGTCGAGGCGCGGTCGGTCGCCGGCGGGCCCGCGTCCTATCGCGATCTGTGCCCCTCGGTATTCCCGCCCGGCACGTGACGGGCGCGACAACCTTCGAGGACGATTGGGGGAACAATCCCGGGCGTCGCTAGGTTTCCCCACGCGTCAGGGCTCGACCCTGGGTCCCAGTCCGGTCGGCGACGACCGGAACCGAGGAGGTCCACTCCATGAACGCCCACCCCTCCGACCCCACCGTGCCGGCCTCTCGCAAGAAGGTCACCGTGCCGGACCTCGCCCGCGCCAAGGCAGCCGGGCGCAAGATCGCCATGATCACGGCGTACGACGCCACCTTCGCCAAGCTCGTCGACGACGCAGGGGTCGACGTGATCCTCGTCGGCGACAGCGTCGGCATGGTCGTGCAGGGAGTGAGCAACACCATCCCCGTCGACCTCGACGAGATGGCCTATCACGTGCGCATCGTGGCCCGGGCCCGGACCAAGGCCCTGGTGGTCGGCGACCTTCCCTTCGGGAGCTACCAGGTGAGCCCTGAGCAGGGCCTGTCGAGCGCCATCCGCCTGATGAAGGAAGGCGCGGAGTGCATCAAGCTCGAAGGCGGCCTCCCGATGGCGGCGACCATCGAGGCGATCACCCGGGTCGACATCCCGGTGATGGGCCACATCGGCCTGACCCCGCAGAGCTACTACCGCATGGGCGGGCACAAGGTGCAGGGTCGTGACAGCGGCTACGAGGCGGGTGGCCGCGAGCGCCTGCTCGAGGACGCCCACGCCGTCGAGCAGGCCGGTGCCTGCGCGATCGTGGTGGAGGGCGTGCCGCTGGACCTCGCCGCCGAGATCTCGCGCAAGGTGTCCATCCCCACCATCGGCATCGGCGCTGGCCCCGACTGCGACGGTCAGGTGCTGGTGCTCCACGATGTGCTCGGGCTGTCCGAGCGCACGTTCACCTTCGCCAAGGCGTTCGGCAACCTGCGCCAGCAGGTGATCGACGCCACTGCGGCCTACGTGGGCGACGTGCACTCGGGGGCCTGGCCCGACGAGACGCACTCGTTCCGCTGAACGACCGCACGACCGTGGACCTGCTCACCACCCCTGACGCCATGCGCGCCTGGAGCGACCGCTGCCGAGAGGCGGGCGTCAGGGTCGGCTTCGTGCCGACGATGGGCGCGCTCCACGACGGGCACCTCTCGCTCGTCAGCGAGGCTCGCCGCCATGCCGACCGGGTCGTCGTGTCGATCTTCGTCAACCCGCTCCAGTTCAATGTCCGCGCCGACTTCGAGCGCTACCCGCGACCGATCGACGACGATCTCGAGCAGTGCCGGGCAGCCGGAGCCGACGCCGTCTATGCGCCGACGGCGGCGGCCATGTATCCGGACGGGTTCCAGACCCACGTGGAGCCAGGAGCGCTCGCCGAGCGCCTCGAGGGAGCCCACCGTCCCGGGCACTTCCGCGGGGTCACCACCGTCGTGGCCAAGCTCTTCGCCGCAGTCCGGCCGCACGTCGCCGTGTTCGGCCAGAAGGACGCGCAGCAGCTCGCCATCATCCGACGGATGACCCACGACCTCGACCTCGGCGTCGACATCGTCGCCTTCCCCACCGTCCGCGAGGCCGACGGCGTGGCGATGAGCAGCCGCAACCGACGCCTCGACCCCGACGACCGGCGCGCCGCGGTGTGCCTGTGGCGTGGCCTCGACGCGGCGCGTCACAGCGTCGCAGCAGGCTCCCGGGACGCCGGCGAGCTGCTGCGCCTCGCCGCTGCCCCGATCGACGCAGAGCCCCGCGCCCGACTCGAGTACCTGGAACTGGTCGACCCTGCGACCTTCCTCCCGGTCGACGAGGTCGGGCCCGACCGGCCTGCGCTGCTCGTCGTCGCCGCGTGGTTCGGCGAGGTCCGCCTGATCGACAACCTGCCGCTCAGCTGAGCAGCGCCACCGTCATCGCGACGCTGTTGGTGATCATGTGCGACACGATCGTCGGCCCCAACCGACGGAACAGGTAGGCCGACGCTCCGAGCACCAGCCCCACCCCGCTCAGGATCATCGCCAGGCCGAGGTTGCCCTCGCCGCGCACCGGATCGATGTGGGCCACACCGAACAGCACGCCCTGGATCGCGACCGCGAGGACCGGGCCCATCCGGCTGAGCAGCCCGCGCAACACCAGTCCGCGGAACACGATCTCCTCGACGAACGGGGCCGCGATCACGGCGGTGATGAGGATGGTGATCACATAGCCACGGTCGTCGGCAAGGTCGCCGATCCCTTCGGTGTTGCCCGTGAACGGCACCTCGAAGGAGAACACCAGCGCAGCGATGGCCACCTGCACGGCGACGCAGCTCAGCCAGGTGACCGGGCCCCATCCAGCATCGGACGCACGGAAGACCAGGCCGCTGTCGCTGCGCAGCGAGGCGCGTCCCCAGCGGCGGC
>DAINND010000259.1:0-4861 GCA_036736065.1 Ilumatobacteraceae bacterium | reverse complement strand
GTAGGCGCAGGGCGTCGTAGCCCTCGCCGCCCGGGATGCCGTCCCAGCGGCGCGTGAGGCTACATGCCACCCACTCCGGGTCGGCGACGGCTGCCCTGCGCCGGAACTCGCCGTTGGCCCAGTCGCCGAGGCGGATCTCCTCGAGGTCGACATGGGTCTCGACGGTGAGGCCACGTCGCACGGCGAGCGGCTCCGCGGTCTGGATCGCCCTGGCCAGGTGCGAGCTGTGCACGGCGTGGAGCCGGACCCCGGCCAGCCTGGCGTCGAGCGCCGCGGCCTGGCTCCTGCCGACCTCGTGCAGCGGCGGGTCGGCGGACTCCGCCGAGCCGGGCACCACGTCTGCGGAGCGGCCGTGGCGGATGAGCAGCACCTCGCAGCTGTCGGGCTCGAGCCCGGTTCGCAGGGTCGGCTGGGGGACGGTCTGGGTGCTGTCGAGGGGAACGTCGGCCACATGGCGACCGTAGTCGGGCTCCGCGTCCAGCGTCGTCCGCGCACGTGGGCTTGAGCGGTGGCCGCACGCCACCTAGAGTGCCCGTGCAATGAGCGAGCGGGCGGGGGGCAGCTTCATGGTGGCGGCGCAGCCCGCCATGGGTGGGCCGGTGCAGCGTCGGGCCAGACGGTTCGCACAGCTGCTGGCCGGGCTGATGGTCGCGCTCATCGGCCTGCTCGGGGCCTCGGCGACCTCGTCCGCCGACGAGTTCGCCATCCGGGCGCTGGTGAAAGAGCAGAAGCGCACCGACACCGGCAAGACCGACAACCAGCCCGTCGCCGGGGTCGGCGTCGTGGTGCTCGACGCGTCCGGTGCCGAGGTCGGCCGGGGAGTGACGGACGCGAAGGGCGCGGTCGTGATCCCGGTGCCTGCGAAGGACGACTACACCATCCGTGTCGACGAGTCGACGCTGCCGTCCGGCGCAGAGCTGTCCGGGCCGGCCGAGCAGCAGATCACCGCCGATTCGTTCACCGTGTCCACCAAGACCGTCAGCTTCTTCATCGGCGAGAGCCAACGCGAAGAGACGTCGGGCGTCGAGCGGGTGGCGCAGCGCATCGCCGACGGGATCCGCCTCGGGCTGATCATCGCGATGTGCTCGGTCGGGCTGTCGCTGATCTTCGGCACGACCGGCCTCACCAACTTCGCCCATGGAGAGATGGTCACCTTCGGTGCGCTGGTCGCCTACTTCCTCAACGACGCCGGCCTGCACATCGTGGTCGCTGCGCCGATCGCCGTGTTCGCCGGAGGTCTGCTCGGCTTTGCCGCGGACCGGTTCGGGTTCTCCCGGTTCCGGGCCCGCGGCGTGGGCCTGATCTCCCAGATGGTGATCACGCTCGGCCTGTCGATCGCCGCCAAGAACTTCTTCCTCTGGCGCTTCGGTGGCCGCGACCGGCCCTACCTCAACTACACCAACCAGGTCGGCGTGAAGATCGGTCCGGTCACCATCACACCACGTGACCTCATCGTCACCGTCCTGGCCCTCGTCGTGCTGGTCGTGGTGGCGTCGACCCTGCAGTACACCCGCCTGGGCAAGGCCACCCGAGCCGTGAGCGACAACGCCGATCTGGCGTCGTCGACCGGCATCGACAGCGGCAAGATCATCCGCATCATCTGGATCGCGGCCGGTGCCCTGGCGGCGCTCGGCGGCATCTTCCGCGGCCTCGACGAGCAGGTTGCCTGGGACATGGGCACGTCGCTGCTGTTCCTCATGTTCGCCGGCATCACCCTCGGTGGCCTCGGGAGCGCCTATGGAGCGCTCGTCGGCGGCTTCGTCGTCGGGTTGCTCGTCGAGACCTCGACCCTGCTCGGCGTGCCCACCGAGCTGAAGGTCGTGCCCGCGCTCTTCATCCTCATCCTCATCCTCCTCGTCCGGCCGCAGGGCATCCTCGGACGATCCCAGCGAGTCGGTTAGGCAGGCGAGATGGACCTCGGTGGCGTCCTCGAAGCGACGATCCTGCAGTTCATCGGCTTCAACGCGTGCTATTACGCGATCGCCGCGATCGGGCTCAACGTGCAGTTCGGCTACGCCGGTCTGCTCAACTTCGGCCAGGCGGCGTTCATGGCGGCGGGCGCCTATGGCGTCGGCCAGACCGCGATGGTCTTCGGCATCTCCCTGTGGTGGGGCGTGCTCATCGGCGTCGGCTACTCGGTGCTGCTCGGGTTGCTCATGGGCGTCCCGACGCTGCGCCTCCGCGCCGACTACCTCGCCATCGTCACGATCGCTGCCGCCGAGATCGTCCGCCTCGTGGTCCGTTCGGTGTGGGCGCGGGCCGCGTTCGGTGGTACCGACGGCCTCAAGGGGTTCGCCAACACGTACCAGGAGGTCGGCCAGAAGCTGGGCCTCCAATCCGCTGGTGAGTACGGGTTCTGGATCTTCACGTTCTCCGGTCGCAGCCTGTGGAACCTGATCGTCGGTTGGACACTGGTGGCCTTCTTCGGCACGATCGTCTGGTTGCTGATGCGCAGCCCGTGGGGCCGGGTGCGCAAGGCGATCCGCGAGGACGAGGATGCCGTGCGCAGCCTGGGCAAGAACGTGTTCAGCTACAAGATGCAGGCGCTGATCCTCGGCGGTGTGATCGGGTCCTTCGCCGGCATGTTGCTCGCCGTCGGCAACGCCAACGTCCAGCCCGACAACTTCAGCCGCGACCTCACGTTCTTCGTGCTCACCGGCCTGGTGCTCGGCGGTGTCGCCAAGGTGGCCGGCTCGATCGTGGGGCCGATGCTGTTCTGGGCGATCTACGCGTTCCTCGACAACCTGATGCGCGAGCTCATCGACAGGCCGGTGCGCATCGGAGACTTCACGGTCATCCAGTCGACCGACATCGGCGCGGTGGTGTTCATGGTGATGGGAACCATGCTCGTGCTGCTGATGGTGTACCGACCGCAGGGCCTGTTCGGCAACCGGAAGGAGATGGCCTTCGATGGACGCTGACGACGCCAACCTCGACGCTGACTCCGTCGCGGAGCCTGCGGAGCGGACCCTGTCGGAGACCGCCCGGGTCGCGCGCGAGGCCCTCGCCGGTGTGGTGCCCGAGCCCGGTGCGCCGAAGCCCGATCCCATCCTCACTGCTGTCGGCGTGCGCCGCACGTTCGGCGGCATCACGGCCGTCGACGTCGAGCGCGTCGAGGTGCAGCGCGGCTCGATCACCGCGCTGATCGGCCCGAACGGCGCCGGGAAGACCACGTTCTTCAATCTCATGACCGGCTTCGACAAGCCCAACTCGGGCGAGTGGACCTTCAACGGTGCGTCGATGGACGGGGTGCAGCCGCACCAGATGGCCAAGCGCGGCATGGTGCGCACGTTCCAGCTCACCAAGAGCCTCACCAAGCTGCCGGTCATCGAGAACATGAAGCTCGGCGCGACCGACCAGGTGGGGGAGAAGTGGTGGACCGGCCTCCTCCCGTTCCTCTGGAGGCGCCAGGAGATGGAGGTCGAAGCCCGCGCCGATGAGCTCCTCCGGCGCTTCAAGCTCGATCACATGCGCGACGAGTACGCCGGGTCGCTCTCGGGAGGCCAGCGCAAGCTGCTCGAGATGGCCCGGGCGCTGATGACCAACCCGACGCTCGTGATGCTCGACGAGCCGATGGCCGGCGTCAACCCGGCGCTCAAGCAGAGCCTCAACCAACACGTCAAGGCGTTGCGTGACGAGGGCATGACGGTGTTGTTCGTCGAGCACGACATGGACATGGTCCACGACATCTCGGACTGGGTGATCGTCATGGCCGAGGGCCGGGTGATCGCCGAGGGCACACCTGACGACATCGCGGCCAACCCGGCCGTGATCGACGCCTATCTCGGCCTGCACCAGGGTCGTTCGCTCGTCGAGGAGCAGCCATGAGCGCGGAACCGGTCGGCCAGCACGACGGCGTGGTGCTCGACGCCGAGGAGGTCGTCGCCGGGTACATCCCCGAGGTCAACATCCTCAATGGCTGCAACCTGCAGGTCCGCGCTGGCGAGTTCGTCGGGATCGTCGGCCCCAACGGCGCCGGCAAGTCGACCCTGCTCAAGGCGATCCTCGGCCAGTGCAGCATCCGCTCCGGCCGCGTCCGGCTCGGTGAGCGTGACATCACCGGCCGCAAGGCGCACGAGCTCGTCGCCATGGGTGTCGGCTACGTGCCGCAGACCCGCAACGTGTTCCCCAGCCTCACCGTGCGCGAGAACCTCGAGATGGGCTGCTACCTGGCCCCGAAGCGGTTCCCGGAGCGCTACGACTACGTCACCACGCTGTTCCCCCGCCTCGCGGAGCGTGCCGCCCAGCGTGCCGGCGCCCTCTCGGGCGGCGAGCGGCAGATGGTGGCCATGGGCCGGGCCCTTATGATGGAGCCGCAGGTGTTGCTGCTCGACGAGCCGAGCGCAGGCCTGTCGCCGGCGCTGCAGGACGAGGTGTTCATCCGCTGTCGGACGATCAACCGCGAGGGCGTGGCGATCCTGATGGTCGAGCAGAACGCTCGTCGCTGCCTGCAGGTGGTGCATCGTGGGTACGTGCTCGACCAGGGCCGCAACGCCTACACCGGCTCTGGTCGGGAGCTGCTCGCCGACCCGAACGTGATCGAGCTCTATCTCGGCACGCTCACCCGCGCCACCGGCGGCGGCTGACCCGCCGTCCGGCAAGGGCCACCAGGGTCGGCACGACCACGCCTGCCAGCAGGGCGGTGATGGCGAGCGCACGAGCGCTGCCGGCGAGCTCGCGATCGAAGACCTGACCGGTCTCGGCCCACGGTCGATCGAGCCGGTAGGCGAACATCCAGCCGACGGCGCTCACGCCGGCGGACACGAAGACGACCAGCCAGGTGCCGAGATAGGCGAAGCCGCCACGCCGCGGTGCGCGGGCGGTGACCGACAGCACGGCCAGCGCCACGCCAACGCTGGCC
>DAINND010000258.1:0-4864 GCA_036736065.1 Ilumatobacteraceae bacterium | reverse complement strand
CTGGGTCAACGTCGGCCGCCCCGACGCGCCGCGCCGGCCTGCCCCGCCGATCACCTCCGACCCGCCCGACCATCACGGCCACCGCCGCCTGCTGCTGCCGGCGTTCAGCCCGAAGCGCATCTCCCCGCTCGAGGACGAGTTGCGCGCCTTCTGCCGCGAGCTGATCGCGGAGCTCGGCGACAGCCCCACTGCCGACGCGGCCGAGCAGTACAGCCAGCACATCCCGGTGCACGGCATCTGCATCCTGACCGGCCTGCCCGAGGGCGACGCGGACCTGTTCCGCGACTGGATCTACCGCAACTTCCAGCTGGCCCCGCGCGACAACAACGTGCGGCTGCAGGTGGTGCGCGAGATGACCGAATACATCGACAGGCTGCTGCGCGACCGGCAGGCGAATCCGCACGACGACATGCTCACCCTCGTGGCCAACGCCGAGATCGCCGGCGAGCCGGTGGAGTGGGACCTCAAGGTGGGCTACATCCGGCTGATGATCGTCGCCGGCATCGACACCACGTGGAGCGCGATCGGGTCGGGGCGCTGGCACTTCGCCCAGCACCCGGACCAGGTGGCCCGCCTGGTGGCCGTGCCCGACGACGACCTGCTGTGGCAACTCGGCACCGAGGAGGTGCTGCGCTACTACGCGCCCGTGACGATGGCTCGCAAGGTGATCGCCGACACCGAGGTGGTGGGCTGCCCGGTCCATGCGGGCGAGCAGATGCTGCTGACCTTCCCGGCCGCCAACCACGACCCGGCGGCGTTCGAGGACGCGCACGTCTTCCAGCTCGACCGCGAGAAGAACCGCCATGTCGCGTTCGGTCTCGGCATCCACCGCTGCGTGGGCTCGAACCTTGCTCGGCTCGAGCTCGTCGTCGCCCTGCAGGAGTGGCTGCGCGCCTTTCCGAACTACTCCCTCGACCCGGCTCGATCGGTCACGTGGGCCAACGGCCAGGTGCGCGGGCCGCGCAACATCCCTGTCCTGCTCAACCGCTGACCCGGCCGCCGCGCCGGACGCCGGCGTCAGTGCACGTGTGGATCGGCCGTCGACGGCTCGGTCGCATCGGCACCCGGAACCAACGGATCGGCCTCCGGGGTCCAGCGTCGCTCGATGCGCACCTGGGCGAGCGGGCGGATCGCCGCCTTGCTGTAGCCGAGGTCGGGCACCTTGCCGGGCGGAGGCCACAGGTTGTCGCGGCTGTAGGCCCACCACTCGAACGGGTTGAGGTAGTAGGCGACCGACTCGACCATCGTGCCGAGCGGCTGCGTACGTCCGCGCACGAACCACAGCACCACCCCAGTCAGCGCACCGAGGCCTGCCCACAACCCGTAGAGGACGAGGTAGAACGGCCCGAACCAGCGCGCCTGCCACACGTGCACGTACTCGTGGTCGGTGATCAGCCGCCGACGGCGGGCGCTGTCGAGGTCGCCCGCGCCGGCCACCACGTTGCCGACCGTGAGCGCATAGCCAGGCTTCAAGGTGAGGCCGCGTCGGTAGACGTGGCGGTTGCGGCGGGCGCTGAGCGACGAGTCGTATCCGGCATCGCCCTTCACTGCGGCGCCGACGTGGGCGAGCAGGCCGCCTGCGGTGGGGATGATCGCCCAGGTCGAGTCGAGCACGAAGCCGATCAGGCCGGCAGTGAGCCGCCACGGATAGATGCGCCGGTATCCGGAGATGGCGCCGTTCGACCCGGCGACCACGGCCATCGCCACGCCGAGGCCCGTGGCGATCCATGCGCCGGCGAACCAACCGAGCGCAGCGCCGGCGACAGCCGTCACGACCGCTTCGGGAAGCGAGCCCGTCGCTCGCGCTCCTGCGCTGTCCGGTCCGTTCGGGTCGGCATGTCTCACGGTCGCCAACCCTACGCGCCCTGACGCTGCAGCCGGGCCAGTGGCGACCCCGTGGCTAGTGTCGACCTGCGCGGCCGGCGGGGAGCGGGCCGCACGGAAGGATCCATGCTCCACGCGTCCCGGGCGAAGTTCACCGTGTGCGCCGCGGCCGAGCCCGGCGCAGCATCGGCGACGGAGGCGCTCCGGTGACCTCGATCGACGAAGCGGGTCGTGCACCCGGCCGTTGGGCAGACACGACGTCCACGCAGCACAACACCCGCGGGGTGCTCTGGTCGTTGGTCGCCGCGTCGGCCTACTCCTCGTCGACGGTGGTGGGCAAGTCGCTGCTCGGTGTGCTCGGAGTGGCCAGCTTGCTGCTGTGGCGGTTCGCGCTCGCGTCGGTGGCGCTGTGGGTCGTGCTCCTCGTGCGGCGGCGCTTCGGTGGGCCGGACCCGGCGGCCGCGCCGAGGGCGCGGCTGTTCGTCCTCGGCCTGCTCTTCGGCAGCGTCGTCGGCAGCGGGTTCATCGCCCTGCAGTGGCTCGACGCCTCGGTCTACATCGTGCTCGTCTACCTCTACCCGGTGTTCGTCGTGCTCGGATCGCGGCTGATCGGCGTCCCCCCGGCGAAGGGCACCTGGGTCGCCCTGGTGCTGGTGCTGGTCGGCGTCGTGTTGACCGTGCCGGAGTTGTTCACGGGCGTCGGCTCGGTGAGCACGCTCGGCGTGGCCATCGCGGTGGTCCAGGCCGTGCTCCTCGCCGGCTACATGCTCATCAGCTCGCGGATGCTCGAGTCGGTCGACGGGCTCACCAGCGCGGCATGGACCATGCTCGGTGCGGCGGCGCTCATGCTGCCGTTCGCGCTGGCCGGTGGCCTGCAGGTGCCCGACACCGGCGAACTGCGCTGGAAGGTGCTGATGTTCGCGATCCTGCCCACCGTCATCGCCACGCTCACCATGTTCCGGGCGATGACCCACGTGCCGGCCGGCGTGGTGGCGATGGTCATGCCACTCGAGGTGGTGCTGGCCATCGTCTGGTCGGTGCTCTTCCTCGGCGAGGACCTCGACCCGCTGCAGGCCGTCGGCGCAGTCGTGGTGATCGCCGGGATCGTGGTGGCGCAGTGGATCAACCGGCGCGGCGAGGCGACCTCGTCTCGTGGCCCGCGCGGGCCCCACGGTACGGTCGAGCACTGGTGACCCTCCAGACCATCGAGCTCCGTGGCCGCGACGGCAACCGCATCGTGGGTGATGCCGCCGGCAACCCGGCTGATCCGTCGGTGCTGCTCTGCCACGGTGGCGGGCAGACCAGGCACTCGTGGCACACCACCACCCGCCACCTCGGCGCGCACGGCTGGTACGCAGTGTCGATCGACCTGCGTGGCCACGGCGACAGCGACTGGGCCACCGACGGCGACTACTCGATCGAGGCCTTCTCGGCAGACGTGGTGGAGGTCGCCCGCGAGCTCGGCCGACCGGCGCTGATCGGCGCGTCGCTCGGCGGCACATCGTCGCTCGCCGCCCTCGGCCGCACCAACGACGACCCCTGTGGCAGCGCACTGGTGATGGTCGACATCGCCCCGAACATCGAAGCGACCGGCGTCGAGCGGATCCGCACCTTCATGCACGCCAACCTCGACAGCGGCTTCGCGTCACTCGAGGAGGTGGCCGATGCAGTGCACGCCTACAACCCGCACCGGCCGCGCCCGACCGACCTGAGCGGCCTGCGCAAGAACGTGCGCCAACGCGCCGACGGCCGCTGGTACTGGCACTGGGACCCGGCGTTCATGAAGCTGGTGCCCACCATGGACGAGTCGCGCACTCGCGCCCACCGGGCCGACTACCTCACCGACATGGCCGCACAGCTCACCGTGCCGGTGCTGCTGGTGCGCGGCCGCCAGAGCGACCTGCTGAGCGAGGAAGGGGCGCGGCAGTTCCTCGAGCTCGTCCCCCACGCCCGCTATGCCGACGTGGGCGGCGCTGGGCACATGGTTGCCGGCGACCGCAACGACGCGTTCAACGACGCCGTCGTCGGCTTCCTCGACGACGTGCGCTCCGGCCTCGCCGGCTGAGCAGCCCTGGCGTGCGGCTGCGGCTCCCTTCGGGCGGCGCCCGACCGCTGCGCGAGACTCACCGTCCCGGCCACCTCACGGCCCTCCCCGAAAGGCACTCCCCATGAGCGACGCATGGATCATCGACGCCTGCCGCACACCCCGTGGCATCGGCAAGGTGGGCAAGGGCGCCCTGGCCGACATCCACCCCCAGCAGCTCGGCGCCACGGTGCTGGCCGCGCTGCGCGACCGCAACGACCTCGACACGTCGGTGGTCGACGACGTCATCTTCGGCACCAGCATGCAGGTGGGCACCCAGGGCGGCGACCTGGCGCGGATGGCCCTGCTCGACGCCGGCTACGACGTGAAGGCGAGCGGTGTCACGATCGACCGCTTCTGCGGCTCGGGCATCACGACCACCAACATGGCCGCGGCCTCGGTGATGTCAGGCCTGGAGGACGTGGTGATCGCCGGCGGCTGCGAGATGATGTCGCTGCACCCTGCGCTCGGTGAGGCGCAGACGGGTGTGCGCGGACCGCTCATGGATGCCGGCAACCTGCGCCTGCGCGCCCGCCATCCGCAGACCCACCAGGGTGTGGCCGCCGACGCCATCGCCACCCTCGAGGGCATCCCGCGTGAGGCGCTCGACCAGCTCGCCGTCGTGTCGCAGGAGCGCGCTGCGCGGGCGATCGCCGAGGGGCGCTTCGACCGGAGCCTGGTGCCCGTGCACCGCGAGGACGGCTCGCTGGCGCTCGACCGCGAGGAGTTCCCCCGCCCGGGCACCACGCTCGAGGGCTTGGCCAAGCTGGCCCCGTCGTTCGCCGCGATGGCCGACTTCCCGCTCGACGGGCAGGGCACCACACTGCGCTCGATGGTGCTCGCCCGCTACCCCGGCCTCGAGATCACCCACGTCCATCACGCCGGCAACAGCTCGGGCGTGGTCGACGGCGCCGCTGCGATCCTGATCGCCAACACCGAGGCCGCCGAGCGCCACGG
>DAINND010000257.1:0-4887 GCA_036736065.1 Ilumatobacteraceae bacterium | reverse complement strand
CACGGCTCGGCCGAGGGTGTCGTCTTCGCCCATGTCGACTCCTGGGCGGGCAGCGGCTCACCGACGCTCATCGAACGCAGCGCACGCGAGGCCCGCGAGGATGCGTCGCTCGCCACCCTGGCGACTCGTTCACACGGGGCCGGCACGCGCGCCGTCGAGGAGGAGCCGGATCCGTGGCGCACGTGCTTCGAGCGCGACCGCGACCGCATCCTGCACTCCGCTGCGTTCCGGCGACTGGCCGGGAAGACCCAGGTGTTCGTCTTCCCCGACGACCATCAGCGCACGCGCCTGACCCACGCCCTCGAGGTGGCCCAGGTCGCCGGCTCGGTCGCCCGCGCGCTGGGGCTCAACGTGGCGCTCACCGAGGCGATCGCCCTCGGCCACGACTGTGGACACGGCACCGGCGGCACCGCCAGCGAGGATGCGTTGAGAATCAACGTCGACGGCGGCTTCGACCATGCGCAGTGGGGCGCCGACGTCACGCTCCTGCCGCTCAACCTGTGCGTCGAGACCCTCGACGGCATCCGCAACCACTCGTGGAGCCGCCCGGCTCCCGCCACCCCAGAGGGCGAGGTCGTCAGCTGGGCGGATCGCATCGCCTATGTCTGCCACGACTTCGAGGATGCGGTCGCCGCCGGCGTCGTGACCGGCTCGATGCTGCCCGCCGTCGTGCGCAGCCGCTGCGGCACGCGCCGTTCGCAGCAGCTCGGCGCCTTCATCGAGGCCATGCTCATGGCTGCTGCGACGACGGGACGGATCGGGATGACCGCCGCCGGCGCCGAGGCGCTGGCCGCGTTCCGCGCGTTCAACTACGAGCACGTCTATCTCCGACCTGCGTCCCAGCAGCAGGCCCGAGCCGTCGTCACGCTGCTGCGCGCCCTGGTCGAGCACTACGCCGACCGGCCCAACCTGCTGCCCGACGTCGCCGACATCGACGCCGGCGGTCCGGAGGCGCTGCGTGCGTCGGTGGCCTACGTCGGCGGGATGACCGATCGATATGCGTGCCGGCAAGGGCAGGCCCTGCTCGGCTGGGGGCCGGACCGGCTCCCCCGCGGCATCGACCTGGCCGGCTGAGCAGCCTCCCGAGCCGTCAGGTGTCCACCCGCTCGGCAACCACTGCGGCCTCCGCAGGCGCCCGACGCCCGAGCCGATAGGCCTCGCGCACCACGGCGGAAGCCCGCTCGGCGTCGGCCGTGGTGCGCGCGTGGACGACACCGAGCGCCTCACCGGCGCGCACCCGGGTCCCCACCGGCAGCAGCTCGCGCAGGCCGACCGAGTGGTCGATGCTGTCCTGCGGGCGCGTCCGGCCACCGCCGAGCACCACCACCGCAAGGCCCACCTGGCGGGTGTCGATGCGAGTGACCACGCCGGTGCGCGGGGCTGTGACCGGAACGCTCACGGGCGCCTGCGCCAAGTGCTTCCACGGACGCTCGACGAGGTCACGCGGGCCGCCGAGGGCGCGGACCATCGCTGCGAAGCGCTCGACGGCAGAGCCGTCGGCCAGCGCCCGCTCGAGGCGTGCTCGCGCTGCGGCCGACGAGCGGGCGAGCCCCCCGAGGGCCAGCATCTCGGCACCGAGGGCGATGACGACCTCGTGCAGCCGCGGCTCGCGACGCACCCCGGTGAGGTAGTCGATCGCGTAGGCCATCTCGAGCGCGTTCCCGGCCACGGAGGCGAGTGGCTGGTCCATGTCGGTGAGGAGGGCCGAGGTGCGCACCCCAGCCCCGTTGGCGACGCCGACGATGCTCTCGGCCAGCCGACGCGCATCGGGCCGCGCCGTCATGAAGGCGCCGTTGCCGAACTTGACGTCCATCACGAGCGCGTCGAGCCCGGCAGCCAGCTTCTTCGACAGGATCGACGCCGTGATGAGCGGGATGCTCTCGACCGTGGCCGTCACGTCGCGGATCGCG
This sequence comes from Ilumatobacteraceae bacterium, assembly GCA_036736065.1. Lineage (GTDB taxonomy): Bacteria > Actinomycetota > Acidimicrobiia > Acidimicrobiales > Ilumatobacteraceae > VFMC01. The sequence goes on along the minus strand of DAINND010000257.1, from coordinate 2,977 downwards.
TAGAGCCGCTTGTCGGCGGGTGCGAGCTCGGCGGTCTGGCCGATGACGGCACAGCCGACCCGGGCGACCACCCGCCTGAGCTCGGCGAGCGACGGTGTGGCACGGTACCCGGGGATGCTCTCGAACTTGTCGTAGGTGCCCCCCGTGTGCCCGAGTCCGCGCCCGGAGATCATCGGCACGTAGCCGCCGCACGCCGCCACCAGTGGTGCGAGCATCAAGCTGACCGTGTCGCCGACGCCGCCCGTGGAGTGCTTGTCGAGCACCGGCCCGTCGAGCTGCCAGGTGAGCTGCGTGCCGCTGCGGGTCATCGCCCGCGTGAGCGCGACCGCCTCGGCGGTGGTCATCCCCCTCCACAGCACAGCCATGGCGAAGGCGCCCACCTGGGCGTCGGCCACGCTGCCCGACGTGAGGCCGGCGACGAACCGGTCGATGTCGTCGGGGTCGAGCTCTCGCCCGTCGCGCTTGGCGCGGATGACCTCCTGGGGCAGCATCAGCCCGTCCCCCCGGCGCCGGTGTCGAGCAGCGCGTCCACGGCGTCGAGCAGACCACTCGCCCCGAACCGGAAGGTCGCAGCCGTCACCCACTGCGAGCCCATGATGTCGTCGGCGAGCGCCAGGTACGCTTCGGCATCGGCCAGGGTGCGGATGCCTCCCGAGGGCTTCACCCCGACGGCTCGACCAGCGTCGCGGATCGCCTCGAGCAGCACTCGCACGGCGTCCGGCGTGGCAGATCGGTCGGTCTTGCCGGTGGAGGTCTTCACGAAGTCGGCCCCGGCGACGATGGCCAGATCGGCGGCGACACGGATGTCACGCTCCGACGAGTAGCTGCCCGTCTCGAGGATCACCTTGAGCGTGCTCGGCGGAGGCACCGCAGCACGCACGGCGTCGACCATCGACCGGGCGGCGGCGAGGTCACCGGCCAGCAGCGCGCGGTACGGCAGCACGAGATCGATCTCGTCGGCTCCGTCCGCCAGGGCCCGCGTCGTCTCGTCGAGCACTGCGTCGACCTCGGTGCCGCCATCGGGGAAGTTGACCACCGTGGCAACCCTCACCCCGCTCCCCCGGAGCAGTTCGGCTGCCTGAGCCACGAAGGCCGGCCACACGCACACAGCGGGCACGTGCGGCTCATGGTCGACAGCCCGCGAGCACAACCGGGTGACGTCGGCAGCGACGCATGTCGGGCCGAGGTCGGTGAGGTCGATCAGCGCCCGGATCCTCCGGGCAGACGATGCGTCGGGCACCTCGCCAGACTACGCCCGCCAGACGCGACGAAGCCCGGCGCGCAGCCGGGCCCCGTGGTGCACGCCGGACGGCGTGTCAGGAGTTGGGGACGACGTCGACGACCCGGCGGCCCTTGCGCTCGCCGAACTGCACCGAGCCATCGACGAGGGCGAACAGCGTGTCGTCGCCACCGATGCCGACGTTCTTGCCGGGGTGGAACTTGGTGCCGCGCTGGCGCACGATGATCGTGCCGGCCGTGAGCTGGCTGCCACCGAACACCTTCACGCCGAGGCGCTGGGCGTTGGAATCACGGCCGTTGCGGGTTGAACCGCCACCTTTGGTCTTCGACATGTCGGTCAGCCCTTCGTGATGGAGGTGATCTCGAGCACGGTGTACTTCTGGCGGTGCCCGTACCGACGGCGCTGGTTGGTGCGCCGCTTGTAGGTGAAGCCGTTGATCTTCGGGCCCAGTGCGGACCCGACGACCGTGGCCGTCACCGAGGCGGACTGGAGCTGGTCGGGGGTGGCGAGCACCGTGTCACCGTCGACGACCAGCACGGGCCGCAGCGACACGCTGCTGCCCTGCTCAGCGTCGAGCAGGTCCACGTGCAGCTGCTGGCCCTCGGAGACCCTCTGCTGCTTTCCGCCGGAAGCGATCACTGCGTACATAGCAATGGGCGATCCTATCGGGCCGGGAGGGTGAGGCCAACCGGGAGATGGCTCACGTGAGCAGATCGTGGTCGACGACCACGCCACGACCGACGCAGTTCGGGCACTGATCGGCGAAGTTGACGAGCAAGCCCTCGCCGATCCGCTTCCGGGTCATCTCCACCAGGCCGAGCTCGGAGATGTCGAAGACCTGCGTGCGCGTCTTGTCCCGAGCCAGCGCAGAGCGGAACGCGTCCACCACCTTGCGGCGGTTCTCCCGGATCTCCATGTCGATGAAGTCGATCACGACGATGCCGCCGATGTCGCGCAGGCGCAGCTGCTTCGCGACCTCCTCGGCTGCTTCCAGGTTGTTGCGGAACACGGTCTCTTCGAGGTTCGTGGTGCCGACGTTCTTGCCGGTGTTGACGTCGATGCCCGTCAGCGCCTCGGTGTGCTCGATGATCAACGACCCACCCGAGGGCAACCACACCTTGCGGTCGAGGGCCTTGTGCAGCTGCTCATGGACGTGGTGGCGTTCGAACAGCGGCAGGCCGTCGGTCGCAGCGTCGTGGTACTCGATCCGGTCGGCGAGCTCGGGGTTGAAGGCCGACACGTAGTCCTTGACGTCGTCGAACAGACGCTGGTCGTCGATGATCACGCCGCGGTACTCGGCGTTGAACTCCTCGCGGATGACGCGCACGGCGAGCTCCGGCTCTCGGTAGAGCAGCGTCGGGCTGGTGGCCTTCTTGGCCTTTGCCTCGATCGCGTTCCACTGGTCGAGCAGGCGGGTCATGTCGGCGCGCAGCTCGTGCTCGGTCGCGTGCTCGGCGGCCGTGCGCACGATCAGGCCGTGCTCGGCGGGCTTGACCCGGTCGAGGATGTTGCGCAACCGCTTGCGCACGTCCTCCGGCAGGCGCTTGGAGATGCCGTAGGTCTTGGAGTTCGGGATGAGCACCACGAACCGACCGGGCAGCGACACCTCCTGAGTGAGCCGCGCCCCCTTCGCTCCGATCGGGTTCTTCGTGACCTGGCAGATGATCATCTGCCGGGCTCGCACCATCTGCTCGAAGCGCAGGTTGGGCGCCTTTTCGGCGATGTCCTCCGCGTCGT
>DAINND010000256.1:0-4895 GCA_036736065.1 Ilumatobacteraceae bacterium | reverse complement strand
TGATGTAGAGGTTGATGTCCTTGTCGGGGTTCTCCGACTCGAGGTGGATCAACTGCGCGCAGATCACGGACGCGACCGTGTCGTCGATCGGAGTCTGCAGGAAGATGATGTTGTCCTTGAGCAACCTGCTGTAGAGGTCGTAGGTGCGCTCACCGCGCGGGGTCTGCTCGACCACGTACGGCATCGGGATTGCATTGCGGAACGCGCGCTCAGTCATGGTCGTGCCCCTCGTGGTCGTGGTCGTGGTCGTGGTCACCGAGGACCAGGCTGCGCTCGACACTGTTGCCCTCGGTGTCGACGATCTCCACCGAGTGGAGGAGCACGTCGAGCGCCTTGCTCTTGAGCAACTGGGCCCGCAGGTCGGCCACCGCGTCGTTGGCCTCGTAGATCTTGCGCACCTGCGCCGGCTTCTGGCGAACCTGCGATGCGATGCGCACGTACTCGACCTCGAGGTCGGCGTCGGTGACCTCGAGACCCTCGGCGACGGCGACGGCGCGCAGCGCCAGGTCGACCTTGGCCGACGTGGCCGACTGGGCGCGCATGGCGTCGACGAACTGGTCCGAGCTCTGCCCGGTGGCCGACAGCCACTGATCGATGCTGATGCCCTGCGCCTGGAACTGACGGATCGTGTTCTGCAGCCGCGCCTGGAGGTCGCTGTTGACCATCGCCTCCGGCGCATCGGTCTCGACGAGCTCGGCCAGCGCGCTGGTGACGCGGTCGACGAAGACGTTGCGGATCTGGTTCTGCTTGTTGGTGGAGATCCGCTCGGCGATCGCCACCTTGTACTCGACCACCGTCTCGCTACCGGCGATGTTCTCGTCCACCCACTCGTCGGTGAGCTCGGGCAACACCATCTCCTGCACGTTGGTGACCGTCACCTCGAAGTCGGCTGGCTCCTCGGTGCCGTTCGGCGTGGCCGTGAAGCGCAGCTCGGCGCCACGCTCGGCGCCGACGAGCTGGTCGTCGAATCCCTCGGCGACCCAGCCGCGGCCGACCTCGTAGAGCCAGTCCTCGGTGGTGAGGCCGATGACCGCCTCGCCGTCGCGGGTGGCCGACAGGGTGAGCGTGACGTGGTCTCCGCGCTCGACGGGACGTTCGACGTCGACGAGCGACCCGTGGCGGCGCAGCTCGCCCTTGACGACGTCGTCGATCTCCTCGTCGGTCGCCAGCGGGGACGGCACCTCGACACGCAGCCCGCCGTAGCCCGGCACGGTGATCTCCGGTCGGATCTCGCACGTCGCCGCGAACGACACCGGGCCGTCCTCGGCCCCACCGGTGATCTCGACCTCGGGGGTCGCGATCAGGTCGATGTCGTGCTCGCGCACCGCCTTGGCGAGGTACTCGGGCACGGCGTCGCGCAGTGCCTGCTCGCGGGCCGGCCCGAGGCCGATACGAGCCTCGAGCACCTTGCGGGGCACTTTCCCTTGGCGGAACCCGGGGAGGCGCACCTCCTGGGCGATCTTCCGGAAGGCTCGGTCGATCTCGCGGTCGAACTCGGCCTCGTCGATGGTGAGGGACAGTTTCACCAGGCGCTTGCCGGGCGTGTCCTCGATGTGCTCGATCGTGCTGTTCACAGGGGGCAGAGCCTATCGACCCTCGGCGGCGAACCGCGGGTGCGTGATCCGGAGCGCGGATCGGGCAGACTGGGGGCATGCCGTTCTGGAAGCCCCACGCCCTCGCCAAACCGCATGCCGATCAACTCGACCTCAGCATCGGCGACCGTGTCAGGTCGACCGTCGACCTGCACGAGGTGCCGGTCGGCACTGACGGCAAGGTGATCCTCGCCAACGGGTTCAACTGGCAGCGCTACCGGGTGCTGTTCGCGAACGGCGTCGAGCTCGGCGACCTCGACGCCCGCTCGATCGAGCCGATCGGCCGCACCGCCAAGCGCCTCGCCAAGGCGTCCAAGCGCGCCTGACGCGCTCCCGACGACCTCAGGCCGGCGAGTCGGACGGCTGCGCGGCCTCACGGCGGGCCACGAAGACAGCTGCCTCGGTGCGCCGCTCCATGCCCATCTTGGCCAGCAGGCCACTGACGTAGTTCTTGACCGTCTTCTCGGCCAGGAACATCCGCTCGCCGATCTGGCGGTTCGTCATGCCCTGGCCGATCAGATCGAGCACCTCGCGCTCACGAGCGGTCAGGCTGGCGAGTCGGGCATCGTCGGGTGACGGACTGCTCAGGCGCTTCATCACCCGGCCCGTCACCGCAGGGTCGAGGAGGTGCTCGCCACGCGCCACCCGCCGGATCGCGTCGATCAACTCACCGCCGCGCACCTGCTTGAGCACGTAGCCCGCCGCGCCGGCGATGATCGCCTCGAAGAGCGCCTCGTCGTCGGAGTACGACGTCAGCATCAAGCAGGCGACCTGCGGCAGCCGGCTGCGGATCTCACGGCACAGCTCCACGCCGTTGCCATCGGGCAGGCGCACGTCGAGGATCGCCACGTCCGGCTGGACGGCGAGCACTCGGGCGAGGCCCGTCTCCACCGAGTCGGCCTCGCCGACCACGACCAGATCCCCCGACGCGTCGATGAGCGATCGGACCCCCTGGCGGACGACCTCGTGGTCGTCGACCAGGAACACGCGCACGGTCGACTCATCGCTCATCCGCACCAGTGTGGCAACCGATCGGCCCGTTCCCCAGGGACCAAAGACCCATCTCGCAGCCACCCCCGCCTCTCGCGACCGCCGGACAGTGCTTCGCGGTGACCACTAACATCGGGGGCGTGCTGAACGACGCCATCGACGCCGTCAACTCACCGGAACGGGCCGGGTGGAGCGACGAGCTGCCCGACGGTCTCCTCGTCTGCACCCTCGACGGCACGATCGCCGTCGCGAACGAACGGCTCGCCGACATGACCGGCTACACCAGCGCAGAGCTGGTGGGGATGCCCGTCGAGGACCTCGTGCCGCAGGCGAGCCGACGTCGCCACCCGGACCTGCGACGCGCCTTCGTCGCCGCAGGCGCCACCCGCCCGATGGGGCCCGGAGTGCAGCTGACCATGCAGCGCCGCGACGGCAGCGAGCTCCCGGTCGAGATCAGCCTGGCACCTCTCGACGCCCAGCGCGGTGTTGTCGCCATCATCCGCGACGTCACCGCCCGCCTCCGGGCGGAGGCGCTCCTCCGCACGACCAGCGACCTGCTCACCGTCGCCGACGAGCGCGAGCGCATCGCCCGCGACCTCCACGACACCGTGCTCCAGCGCCTGTTCGGCCTCGGCCTCGAGCTCCAGGCGACCGCGATCCGTGCACCCGCCGACCTCGCCGAGCGCATCGAGAGCGGCGTGGACGAGATCGACCGGATCATCCGCGAGATCCGCACGGCGGTGTTCACCCTCGGCTCGGCCGCCCGAACGGGCTCGCTCGGTCAGGAGCTGAACGCGGTCACCGTGCAGGCCAAGCGGGTGCTCGGCTTCGCGCCGCGACTGCGGATGGACGGGCCGGTGGAGAGCGCCACCACGCCCGAGATCCGTGTCGAACTGCTCGCCAGCATGCGCGAGGCGCTCACCAACGTCGCCAGGCATGCCAACGCGACCGAGGCCGAAGTCGAACTGCGCGCCACCGATGTGCTGTCGATGCGCGTGCTCGACAACGGGCGCGGCGTGTCGAGCACCGATGCAGTCACCGAGGGCAACGGCCTGCGCAACATGTCCGAACGAGCCCGGCTGCTCGGTGGCGGCTGCAGCATCGCTCGCCGACCTGCGCGCGGCTCGGAGCTGCACTGGTGGGTGCCGTTGCCCGACGACGCGAACACCACGTCGCCCGCGCCGAGCGCGTAGCTCCGCGTCACCTCCGGATCGGGACCTTGGTCCCGGCCCGGTGTGCCCAGGGTCCCTGTCACCCACCCTGCATCCGGCCCCACGATGGCCACATGAGTGCACAGGAACGTTCGGTACTGGGTTGGGGCGCCTTCGTCGTGGCCATCGCAGCGTTGGGGTTGGCGTTGTTCGGCTTGCGCGACAGCGGGAGCGCCGCCGAGAGCACGGGAGGCTCGTCCGGGCCGACCGTGGTGGAGGTGAGCCTGAGCGAATGGGCGATCACGCCCAACATGCTCCGGCCGGCAGCGGGTGAGGTGATCCTCAGAGTCACCAACGACGGCACGATGGTGCACAACCTGTCGATCCCCGCGCTCGGCAAGAAGACCTCCGACCTCGCGCCAGGCGCGACCGAGGAGTTGAACCTCGGCACGGTCGCGGGCGGCGCGTACGACATGTTCTGCGACATCGCCGGGCACGCGGCGAGCGGCATGACCGGCCAGTTGATGGTCGGTGAGGGCTCCGGCTCCGGCGCCGGCGGCGGCGACGGGATGGGCATGGGCGGCTCCGGCCAGACCGTCTCCTGGCAGGAGATGGACCGGATGATGGACGAGCGCAACCTGCAGTTCCCGGCCAAGACCGAGGGCAAGGGTGGCCAGCTGCTCGAGCCCCGCCTCGAGAACGGTGTGAAGGTCTACGACATCACGGCCAAGATCGTCGACTGGGAAGTCGAGCCGGGCAAGATCGTCAAGGCCTGGACCTACAACGGCGTGGTCCCCGCACCGGAGATCCGCGTCAACGTCGGTGACAAGGTCAGGATCAACTTCACGAACGAGCTGACCGAGGCGACCGCGATCCACTTCCACGGGATCCGCGTGCCCTGGACGATGGACGGCGTCCCGCCCTACACGCAGCACCAGGTCGAGCCCGGCAAGAAGTTCGTCTACGAGTTCGAGGCGCTCGAGCCCGCCGTCGGGATCTACCACTCCCATCACAACGCGCAGCTGCAGGTCCCGAACGGCGTGTTCGGCGGGTTCTTCATCGGCGAGATGCCCATCCCCGAGTACCTGAAGGACAAGGGCTACACCCAGGTCGACAAGAAGGTCACCATGGTGCTCAACGACGCCGGCACCATCGGCCTGTC
>DAINND010000255.1:0-4895 GCA_036736065.1 Ilumatobacteraceae bacterium | reverse complement strand
CGCGTGCTGCGCGCACCGGTCGACGGCGAGGTCTCGTGGGTGGTCGAGATCGGTGACCGCGTCGAGGCTGCGGCTGTCCTCGGCGCGGTGGCGGGCCACGAGGTGCGCGCCCCGTTCACCGGTCTCGTGCGCGGTGCCATCGCGCCGGGCACCGTGGTGCGCGCCGGGTTGAAGATCGCCGATGTCGACCCCCGGCTCGATGTCGACTGCCACGAGATCAGCGACAAGGCCTTGGCGGTCGGCGGCGGAGTGCTCGAGGCGGTGCTCGGGTGGATCTCGGACAACTCCTGATCGACGAGCTGGGCATCACGCCGCCGGCCGTGGTCGCCCTGGTGGGCGGAGGGGGCAAGACCACGCTCATGCGCGCCCTCCACGCCGAGGGCGTGCGGCGCGGCTGGGCCGTCGTCGCAGGCACGACGACGAAGGTCGCTGTCGAGCAAGCCGCCGACCTCCCCGGCTTCCTCCACAGCGGCGCCGTCGAGGACAAGCTGACCGGAGCGGCCGACGACGTCGTGCGCGCGGCGGCGACCATGCACGACCTGGTCGTGGTGGAGGCCGACGGGTCGCGCTCGAAGGTGGTCAAGGCTCCGGCGCGCCACGAGCCCGTCGTGCCGACGTGTGCCACACAGGTCATCGCCGTGATCGGCGCCGACGCGCTCGACCGGGTGATCGAAGACGTCGCCCACCGCCCGATGCTCGTCGGCGCCGTGTGCGGGTGCTCACCCTACGGGCGGCTCACGGTCGAACGCGCCGAGCGGCTGCTCACCGATCCCGAGCGTGGCGGCGCCAAGGGGGTGCCCGCCGGTGCGCGCTTCGCCGTGGCCATCACCCGCATCGGGCCGGCGCAGCAGCGGCTCGCCGACGAGCTGGCCGCCCGGCTCGCCGCCCGCGGGGTCGCTGCGGTGCGCCTGCCGGTCCGGTAGGTTCGACCGCCGTGGTCGCGGCGAGTGTGAACCTGATCCCGGAGGCGCCGGTGGCGCGCATGGTCGAGCTCGGCCGGCTGGCCGAGGAGCTCGGCTACCGGCGCTGCTGGATCTACGACGAGGGCCTCGCCACGCGCGACGTCTACGTCACCCTGACGGCGATCGCCCAGGCCACCTCGACGATCGCCCTCGGCACGGGCATCACCAACCCCTACACCCGTCACCCGGCCACCACCGCGGCGACGGTCGCCTCGCTCGACGAGTTGAGCGGTGGCCGAGCGTTCCTCGGCATCGGGGCGGGCGGCAGCCTCACGCTCGGGCCGCTCGGCATCGAGCGCCACCGTCCACTCACCGCCGTCCGCGACACCATCGCTGCCTGCCGGGGCCTGTTCTCCGGGCAGCCCGTCACGATGCAGGGCGAGGGGTTCGAGCTGCGCGGGGCGACGTTGTCGTTCGCCCGACCCGACATCGAGATCTGGCTCGCCGGCCGAGGCCAGAAGATGCTCGCCCTCGGTGGCTCGGCTGCCGACGGCGTGATGCTCGACTTCATCCACATCGACACCCTCGGCGACTACGTCGACCTGGTCCGAGGGGCGGGTGGCCGGGCCAAGGTGTGCTACTCGACGATGATCGTCACCGACGACGAGGCGATGGCCGACACCAAACCGCACATGACCTATCGCCTGGTCGACTCCCCGCCGCAGGTGCGGGCGATGCTCGGCATCACCGACCACGACATCGCCACGATCCGTGAGGCGATGTCCGACGGCCTCGTCGCCGCGGGCGCCCACGTCCGTGACGAGTGGGTGCGCCCATTCGTCATCGCCGGCAGCGTCGACGAGTGCGCCCGACAGCTCACCCGGCTCGTGGAGCAGCATTCGATCGACGAGTTCCTGCTGCCCGTGCTCGACCTGCACCACGCCGAGCGGCTGATGGGCGTGGTGGCCGAGGTGCTCGAACGATCATGACGACGATCCGCCGCCAGGGGCCCACCGACTTCCTGCTGCCCTGCTTCACCCGGCCCTGCGACGAGGTGCCGGGTGTCTCCGAGATCCCGGCCCTCGCCGAGCAGCCGGCCCTCCCGGCGCTCACCGACCCGCCTGCCCCCGAGGCCCCGGCAGATCCCGGGGAGCCGCTGGTGCAGCTGCACCATCGGCGGATCCGAGTGCTGTCGAACTACTGGCACGCCGGCTGGGGTGCGGCGCTGCCGACCACCTGGCTGCGCGGTGAGGCGATGGAGCGGCTCGGCCACGTGGCCGATCACCTGCCGGACCGGCGCGGCCACGCGGGGGTAGGCGCCTGGCGCCCCCTGCCGCTCCAGGCGGAGCTCTATGCCGCGGCCTACGCCGAGCCGGGCCTGCCCGAGGGCTACGTCGCCTACCCGGACCCGCGCCCGACGACCCCGCCACCGCACCTCACCGGCGGCACGGTCGATCTCACCCTCACCCTCGACGGCACACCGCTCGCGCTCGGCACCGGCTTCGACGACTTCACCGACGCAGCAGCTGCGGCCGTGCTCGAGCCCACCCCTGGCGTCGCCCGCGACCTGCGCCGGCTGCTCTACGCGGCGATGCGCTCGGGCGGGTTCGTGGTGTTGCACTGCGAGTGGTGGCACTTCGAGTTCGGCACGCGCCGCTGGGCGGCGATCACCGGCAACGCGCCACGCTACGGCCCCGCCGCGCTGCCCGACTGAGCCCTGCCCTCCGGGCACTCGCCGGTCGCCGGTCACTACACTCGCCGCCGTGCAACGCATGGCCCTCTACCTCCAGGACAAACACCCCATCCGCTACGAGCTCGAGATGGCGGTCTACGCCGAGGAGCATGGGTTCAGCGAGATCTGGCAGGCCGACACGCGCCTGGCCCGCGACTGCGTGGTGCTGATGAGCGCCCTGCTCACCGAGACCAAGCGGCTGCGGATCGGCTCGGGCGTGCTGCCGATCTGGACCCGCAACCCCGCGGTGATCGCCGCCACCTGGTCGACCATGTGGGAGCTCGCCGGTCGCACCGCCGACGGCCAGAGCCGGGTGATGCTCGGCCTCGGCGCCTGGTGGGAGCCGATCGCCAGTCGCGTCGGCGAGGACCGCCGCAAGCCGCTCACGGCGATGCGCGAGAACATCGAGGCGATCCGCCAGCTGTTCACCATGGAGGAGGTCACGTACGAGGGCGAGTTCGTCAAGCTCGACCGCGTGCGCCTCGACGTCGCCTACGGCGACACCTCCCCGCGTGACATCCCGATCTACCTCGGCGCCACCGGCGAGAAGATGATGGAGCTCACCGGCGAGATCTGCGACGGCGCCGTGCTCAACTACGTCGTGCCCACCGAGTACATCCGTGGCGCTGTCGACCTGCTCGGCAGGGGCGCAGCCAAGTCGGGGCGGACGATCGCCGACATCGACCGCCCGGAGCTGCTCGTGTGCAGCCTGAGTGACGACGACCCGGCCGAGGCGGTGATGACCGGCAAGTCCCTGGTCGCGTACTACCTGGGCACCGAGCCGCACATCATGGCCGCCAGCGGGGCCGACCCGGAGCTGATCGAGCGCGTCCAGCAGATCGTCGGTTGGCCGGCCACCGAGGCCGACTACCGCAAGGCGGCGCACCTCATCCCCGACGACCTCGTGCGCAGTGTCATGGCCGTCGGCACGAGCGACCAGTGCCGCGAGAAGGTCGCCGAGTACATCGAGGCCGGTGTCACCTGCCCGATCCTGTACCCGATGATGGACGACGTGAAGTCCGTGATCGACGCGTTCGCCGGCTGGGAGCCCTGAGGCTGCCCGTCAGCCCACCTGGTGGGCCTCGAGCGCCCGCCGCACGCGCTCGGGGGTGAAGGGGATCTGGTCGATCCTGACGCCGGTCGCGTTGACGATGGCGCTGCGCGTCGCCGGGGCCACCCCGTCGGTCGGGATCTCGGCCACGGCTTTGGCGCCGAACGGCCCGGAGTCCTCCATCGTCTGCACGAGGAACACCTCGGTCTCGGGTGCGTCATCCGCACGGAAGATCCAGTACGGCCCGAGCGCGGCGTTCACCATGCGGCCGGTGTCGTCGTAGGCGAACTCCTCGCACACGGCGTAGCCGAGGGCCTGGAACATGCCGCCCTCCACCTGGCCGCTCGCGGTGATCGGATTGATCGCAACGCCGCAGTCGACGGCCATGACCATCTTCACGACCGTCACCTGGCCGGTCTCGATGTCGACCTCGATCTCGACGAACTGGGCGGCGAACGGCGGCGGGCAGTCGGCGGAGACATGCGAGCCGGTGCCCATGATCTGCTCGTGATCCTCGGTGTGGAGCGAGTTGAGGGCGATGTCCTCGAGCGAGACCGAACTGCCGTCGGGCGCCCAGGCCCGCCGGTCGCGCAGCTCGATCGAGCACGGCTCGTCGACGCCCAGCAGACGGGCGGCGCGCAGCTTGATCCGCCACCGAACCTGGTCGGCGGCCTTCTTCACCGCGGCGCCCGAGATGTAGGTGGTCGACGAGGCGTAGGCGCCCACGTCGAACGGCGTCATGTCGGTGTCGCCCGTGTACATCTTGATGTCCTCGAGCGGGACGCCCAGCACCTCGGCCGCGATCTGGCCGAGCACGGTGTCGGCCCCGGTGCCGAGGTCGGCGGCGCCGGACATCACGTTGAACGCCCCGTCGTCGTTCATCTTGATGGCGCAGCCACCCATGTCGAGGAAGGGGATCGCCGTGCCGTGCATGCAGAAGGCGAAGCCGATGCCGCGGCGGATGTGCGGGCGATCCGGGGGAGCCACCCAGTCGGGGTCGTCGCGGCGGTGCCAGCCGATGGCGCGCATGCCCTGGGCCACGCACTCCTCGATGCCGCTCGTCATCACCGGAGGGAATGTGGCCGGGTCGACATCGCTCGGGTCGAGCGTGCCGCGCTCGCCGAGGAACATGACGATGCCCTGGCGGTCGCCGACCGTCACCCAGTTCTGCCGCTTGAAGCCGATGACCTCGCGGCCCAGTGCGTGAGCG
>DAINND010000254.1:0-4927 GCA_036736065.1 Ilumatobacteraceae bacterium | reverse complement strand
CCCCCGACGCCGCCACCGCCGCACGCACCCTGCACACCGACGCCACCCGCCGCCTCGCCCGCGCCCTGGCCACCAGCCTTGTCGCCCGCCCCGCACCCGCCCCCGCCGAGCTCGCCCCACACGCCACCGCCACCATCGCCGCCCGGCTCGTGAGCGCCGACGAGCTCGCCAACCTGCTCGAACGCCCCATCACCGACACCCCGCAGGCGCTGCCCACCGGTGAGCAGATCGCCGAAGCCCGCCGCTCACTCGAGCTGTGGCCACCCGCCCGACGCGCCGCCCTGCTGATGTCGGCCACCAGCGCCGTCGGCCCCGTCGAGCTGGCCACCACGATGCGCACCGTCTGGTGGATCCGCGACCGCGTGCCACGGGCGCTGCCCGTCGGCTGGGACGACCTCACCCGGCTGTGCCTCGAGCTGGTGCCCCGCGTCTACGACGACGCCGGCCGGGCACGAGGCGCGAGCGCCGCCCCCGCAGCGCTCGCGCTCGACGACGGGGCGCCGCACACCCCGGCCCTCGAGGCGCTGCTCGCCGGCGCCACCGTCGTCGCCGAGCCCACTGCGGCCGCCGAGCCCGCCGCCCGCCGCGGTGGCGACCGACCACCACGCGCCCGCCGCGCCCCCGCACGCCCGCCCGACATCGACGTCGCCCGCCCCGCGCTCGCCGTGCCCGACGCGCCCTCCCTCGACCCGATGGCCCGCTGGGCAGTGCCGCGGCCACTGGTGCCGCTGCAGGGCCTGATGTGCGGACCGGTGACGCTCGAAGTGCCCACCTCGGTCGCCCAGCTGCGCCACTGGGGCCAGGTGCTGCACAACTGCATCGGCGACTACGGCCGGGCCGTGGTGGCCGGGCGCAGCTGGCTGATCGGCATCCGCCGCGACGAGCACCTCATCGTCTGCGTCTTTGTGTCCACCCTCCGACGCACGGTCCGCCAGATCCTGGGCCCACGCAACCTCCCGCTGCCCGACGAGCTGCGCACCCCCGTGCTCGACACCCTGCGCACCTTCGGCATCGTCCACTGACCCGGCGCGGCGCGGGACGAACGGACCCTGGTGACGGTCCGTTCGGACCGGCACAATGACCACCAGCCACCTGGGTTCCTGCGGAACATCGTTCACACTGCGCACCCCGCACGTCCAGCCGTGCTCCCGAACAGAGGCGAGTTGCGTCGACCATCCTCACCAGCACCCACGGCGCCCGCCCACACCAGCCCCATCCACACCGGCCTCGAACTGCACGTCCTGCTCGAGACCGCCGCAGATGTGGTGGCCCGCGGTTCCAACGAGGGTGTCATCGAATGGATCAGCAGCTCGGTCACCGACGTGCTCGGCTGGTCGCCCGCCGACGTGATCGACCGGCCCTTCATCGACCTGGTCCACCCGGACGATCACGACACCGCGCGCGACGCACAACACGCGCTGAACTCCGGCCGACCCTGCAGCATGGATGTCCGCCTGCGCACCAGCACCGGCACCAGCCGCTGGATGTCGATCCGCGTCCGGCCCTTGCTCGACGACCACGGCACAGTGGTCGGCCGCGCCGGCGCCTGGCGCGACATCCAGAACGAGGTCGACGCCCATGCCCTCACCCGCGCCGCGATGGACGCCATGCGCACCGCCATCGACTCGATGCCCGACCCCTACGTGATCGGCACAGCGTGCCGCGACACCGACGGCAGGGTGACCGACGTCGAGATCACCGAGGCCAACGCGGCCGCCTGCACGTTCATGTGCTGGCCGCACCCCCTGCCCCCCGGCATCCGGATCATGGCGATCCTGCCCACCGAGCCGGCAACGCGCTACGTCCGCCTCGGCGCCTGGGTGCTGCGCACGGGTGAGCCACTCGTGGCCGACCGCACCCCCGTCCGCAACGGCCCCAACGGCCGCAACGGCCCCAACGGTGAGCTGCGCTACTACGACGCACGCGGCGTGCGCATCGACGCCGACCGGGTGGGCTTCACCTGGCGCGACGTGACCGACCAGGTCGAGCACGAACGGGCCCTCGCCTCCCTGGCCACCCTCGAGGCCATCGCCGACGAGCGCGAGCGGGTGGCGCGCGACCTGCACGACGGCGCCATCCAGCACGTCTACGCCACCGGCATGCTGCTGCAGCTGATCAGCAACCACGCCCCGGACGACATCCGCACCGAGCTCGAACGGATCATCACCGAACAGGAGCTGATCGTCGGCGAGCTGCGCGCCACCATCCGCGACCTGCTGCGCCCCGACCTCGCCGACCTGCCGGCATCGACCCGCCTCGCCTGCGTGGTCGACGAAGCAGCACGCTCACTGGGCTTCCACCCGAGCCTGTCCGGCCACGAAGCGCTCGACACCCTCGACGACCCCGCGCTGCTCCAGCACCTGCTCTACGCCACACGCGAGATGCTGTCGAACGTCGTCCGGCACGCCGATGCCCACCAGGTGGACGTCGCCGTGATGCTCGACCCCGCCAACGTCACCGTCGAAGTGGCCGACGACGGGGTGGGCGTCGGCCCGAGCGGCCGCGCCGGTGAGCGCAGCCCCACCGCCACGAGCTCCGGCGGGTTCGGGATCACCAACCTGCAGCGCCGCGCCCAGGTGCTCGGCGGCTCGTTCGAGCTGAGCGCCCGGGAGCCCGGCGGCACCCTCGCCCGCTGGTCCGTCTGCCGCTGAGCCCACCCCACCGGCCCGGCGGGTAGCGTCGGCCACCGCTGCGGCAGCGGCCGCGACGACACGTCCATGACACCACACGCCACCCCGACGCCCACCGAGCAGGCCGACCCACGACGCACCGGGCGCGCCGCCATCGCGATCGCGGCGATGTTCTTCGTCAACGGCGCCACCTTCTCGAACTGGCTGCCACGCATCCCCGAGGTGCGCGACGCGCTCGGCCTCGGCAACGCCGGCCTCGGCGCCACCCTGCTCGGCGGCGGGTTGGGCGGGGTGATCGGCGCCCTCACCGTGGGGCGGATCACCGACCGCCTCGGCAGCCGCCGGCTGCTCACCCTCGCCGCCGTGGCGCTGTCGATCGGCATGCCGCTCATCTCCGTGGCGCCGAGCGCGGTCGTGCTCGCGCTGCTGCTCGTCACCCTCGGCGGCCTCGACGTGCTCGCCGACGCAGCGATGAACAGCCAGGCCGTGGCCGTGCAGGAGCGCATGCGCCGCACGATCATGAACCGGATGCACGCGATGTGGAGCCTCGGCTTCACCGGCGGCGCACTGGTCGGCTCGGTGGCCCTCGCCACCGGGGTCGGCCTACGCCTGCACCTCGGCATCACCGGCGCCGTGCTGCTCGTCACCGTGCTGGTGAGCCGACGCTGGTTCGTCGACGACGACGGCCGCGCCGCGACACCCGAGGCAACCGCCGGCGACGAGCCCCGACACCACCCCAGCGGCAGCCTCCTCGCGATGTGCTTCGCGGCCGTGGCCGCGATCACCCTCGAGATGGCGCCCAACGACTGGTCGGCGGTGTTCTTCACCGACGTCTTCGACGCCGGGCGCACGGCCGGCTTCGCCACCCTCGCCTGCGCCGGGGCGATGCTCATCGGCCGCCTGGTGGGCGACCACGTGCTCGAGCGCATCGGTGAGCAGCGCATGCTGCGCGGCGCGCTCACCCTCATCGCCCTCGGCCTGGTGGTCACCGTCGTGGCGCCCGTGCCCGCCGTGGCCGTGGTGGGGCTGGCCCTATGGGGCCTCGGCCTGGCGCCGATGTTCCCGCTCATCTACACCGCCGCGGCGCGTGTGCCCGGCGCCAGCGCAGGGCGCGGCCTCGGCTGGATGCTCGTCGGTCAGCGCCTCGGCTCGATGGCCAACGCGCTGGCGATGGGTGGCGTGTCCGACTGGCTCGGCATGCGCGTCGCGTTCGCCGTGGTGTGCGGCTCGGCCCTCGTCATCCTCGTCCGCGCCCTGCGCTGACCACCCCTGTGCAGTGAGCGGCGCGGCCACCTGCGCGCCTCACCGCTCACCTCACGAGCTAAGCCGGCGGCACGGGCGGCGGCGGTGACCGAGCCCGACGACGAGCCGGCACCCGCGGCGTTCACCGCGCGCACCCGCACGCGATAGGAGCGGCCATTGGTCAGCCCGCTCACCGTGGCCGAGGTGACCGCACCCACCGACGCCCAGCTCGAGCCACCGTTGGTCGACACCTGGTAGCCGGTGATCGGCGCGCCACCGTTGCTCGCCGGCGGCTGCCAGGTGACCGTCAGCGAGCGGTTCCCGGGAGCGACCGCCAGGACGATCGGCGCAGCCGGCGTGGTGCGCGGCGTGCCCGCCACGGCGACGCTGGCCGGGCCCGTGCCGCGAGCGTTCACCGCACGCACCCGCACCTGATAGGTGACGCCGTTGGTCAGCCCGCTCACGGTGAACGAGGTCGACGTCGACGACCTCGGCACCCACGTGGCCCCGTTGGTGAGCGAGTACTCGTAGCGCGTCACCGACGACCCGCCGTTGGCGGCTGCAGTGAAGCGCACGGTGAGCGAGCGGTTGCCCGGGGTGACCGACAGGCCGGTGGGCGCCGACGGCGTGGTGCTCGGCACCGCCGTCACGGCGGACGACGACGGCCCCGGCCCGGCGGCGTTCACCGCACGCACCAGCACCCGGTAGGACGTGCCGTTCACCAGCCCACCCACCGTGCCGGTGAACGAACGGGGGCCAGTGCTCGACGCCGCGAGGGCGGTCCACGGGCCGCCGCTCAGCGAGTACTGGTAGCCGGTGATCGGCGCGTCACCGGTGATCGCCGGCGCGTTCCACGTGAGCACCAGTTGCGCGTTCGCCGGAGTGGCGCGCAGGCCGGTGGGTGCGCTCGGCACCAGCCTCGGCGGGCGTGTCGTGGTCGTCGGCGGCAGCGTCGTCGTGGTCGGCGGCAACGTCGTCGTGGTCGGCGGCGGCAGCGTCGTCGTCGGCGGACGTGTCGTGGTCGTCGGCGGCAGCGGCGTCGGAGGGGGCGGCGG
>DAINND010000253.1:0-4964 GCA_036736065.1 Ilumatobacteraceae bacterium | reverse complement strand
CGCGAGCAGCGCCGCTACACCAGCCTCGACCGACAGCGCCCGGGGGGGCGACCACCGCGCCCCACCCAGCCTGAGAGCTGGTGACTCATCCATGCCGTCACCGTAACCGCCTCTGTCCTGCCGTTGACCGGCCTGCGGTACGGGTCGTCGCGCGCCTGTGGGACGGTTCGCAAACCCGCCGCCGCCCCGTGCCGGAGCGACTGCCACACCCCGACGATGGACCAGGGAGAGGCGACACCGCCGCTGCTCATCGAAAGGAACGTCCATGCTCACTCGACTTGCCAACTTCACGGTCCGCAGGAGGCGATGGGTGCTCTCCTTCACCGTCGTGTTCCTGCTGGTCGCGATCGCCCTCGGCACCGGCGCGTTCGGCGTGCTGAAGGCCGGCGGGTTCGACGACCCCTCCTCGGAGAGCGTCCGAGCCGCGGAGTTGCTCGAGGAGCACTTCGGTGGTGGTGAGCCCAATGTCGTGCTCGTCCTGACCGCTGAGGGCCGGGACGTGGACGAGTCGGCGCTCGCCTCCGACGGTGCAGCCCTCGCCGAACGGCTCGATGCGGTCGAGGCCGTCGAGCAGGTCCTGTCCTACTGGTCGCTCGGCAACGCGCCATCACTGCGCAGCAGCGATGGTGACACCGCCCTGGTCCTGGCTCGAGTGGTCGGGGACGAGACGTTCGTCGAGGAGCAACTGGCGATCATCGACGAGCAGTTCACGGGGCCCCAGGGTGGGTTCGAGGTCCTGCTCGGTGGGAGCGATGCGGTGTTCGCCGACATCGGCAGCACCATCGAAGGAGACCTGCTCCGGGCCGAGCTGATCGCGATCCCACTCACCCTCATCTTGTTGCTGTTCGTGTTCCGAAGCCTGGTCGCCGCGCTCCTTCCGCTGTTCGTGGGGGTGATCGCCATCTTCGGGACGCTGCTCAGCCTCTTCGTCATCGGTTCCGTCACCGATGTCTCGATCTTTGCGATCAACCTCACGACCGCCCTCGGCCTCGGCCTCGCCATCGACTACAGCCTGTTCATCGTCTCCCGGTTCCGCGAGGAGCTCCATGCAGGCCGCACCGTCGAAGCGTCGGTGGTGCGCACCGTCCAGACTGCTGGCAAGACCGTGCTGATCAGCGCCCTGACCGTGGCGGTGTCGCTGTCCGCGCTACTGGTGTTCCCGCTGTACTTCCTCCGTTCCTTCGCCTACGCAGGTGTCGCCGTGGTGCTCCTCGCCCTGGCGGGATCGGTCCTCTCCCTGCCCGCCCTGCTCGCGGTGCTCGGGCACCGTGTCGACGCGGTGCGCATCGGTCGGCGCCGCACCGCACGCGCCGAGCACGAGGGTGCGTGGCATCGGATCGCCACCTTTGTGATGCGCCGACCGGTCCCGATCGCCACTGCCGTCGTGGTGTTCCTGGTGCTCCTCGGCGCCCCCTTCCTGCGGGCCAGCTTCGGTGTGCCCGACGATCGTGTGCTCCCTGCCTCGGCGGGCAGCCGCCAAGCCGCCGAGATCCTCCGCACCGAGTTCAGCGGCAACGCTGCCGAGGGCTTCGGCGTGGTGGCGGACGGTGTCGGCGCCGATCGGCTCGACGACATCGGTGCAGCGTCTGCGACGCTGTCGGCACTGCAGGGCGTCGACCGTGTGGACAGCGCTGCGGGGACCTTCGTCGGGGGCCAGCTCGCCTCGGCGGGCCCGAACGACGGTGACTTCCTCGCCAGTGACGGCTCGACGATCACCTGGATGTCGGTGGTCCCCGACTTCCCTGTGGTGTCACCGGAGGGTGAGCAGCTCGTCAAGGACATCCGGAGCTCCGACCTGCCGTTCGAGGTGACCGTCGGAGGACAGGCCGCGGGGCTCGTCGACGCGAAGGCGGCGATCGGGGCTGCCCTCCCGTGGGCGATCGCGATCATCGTCATCGCCACCTTCATCCTGTTGTTCCTGATGGCCGGGAGCCTGCTGGTCCCGGTGAAGGCGCTGGTCCTCAACATGCTCAGCCTCACCGCCACGTTCGGTGCCATGGTGTGGATCTTCCAGGACGGAAACCTGTCCGACCTGCTGGGCTTCACCGCGACCGGGACGCTGGACATCTCCATGCCGATCCTCATGTTCTGCATCGCGTTCGGGCTGTCGATGGACTACGAGGTCTTCCTGCTCTCGCGGATCAAGGAGGAGTATGACCGGGTGGGCGACAACGAGTCGGCGGTGGCCCTCGGACTCGAGCGGACGGGCAGCATCATCACTGCTGCCGCGCTGCTGCTGTCGATCACGTTCTTCGCCTTCGGCACCTCGGGTGTGAGCTTCATCAAGATGTTCGGCATCGGTCTGGGGCTCGCTGTGCTGATGGACGCGACCATCGTCCGAGCGTTCCTCGTGCCGGCGTTCATGCGGCTCGCGGGCGATGCCAACTGGTGGGCTCCCGCTCCACTGCGCCGCTTCCACGACCGGTTCGGGCTGAAGGAGGGTGATCCGCACTGAACCGCCGTGGCGAGTGCCGTCGGGTCGGCGTGCCCGTCGTCAGTCGACGGGCACTCCGCATGTCGCCGCGACGTCACGGAGCGCCTGCTCGGACTCGGCGGGTAGCTCCTGGCCCGCGAAGTTGAACGATCGCACGATGTCGCGCAGCGCCGCATCGGGAAGGTTCTGCGACAGGCACGCCGCGGCCTCATCCCCGGCGTCGCCGGCGAGGTTCGTGGCGAGCACCCGCCGGATGTCGACACAGTCGAAGAAGGCGTCGACCAGGGTGTCGACCTCGTCGGTGGTGAAGTCCGCCTCGCCCATGCCGCTGACATCCTGAGCGGTCACACCGAGCTCGGCGAGGCGGTCCTCGCCGAGCTCGTCGACGGTCGTGCCGGCGACGCAGCGTGCCTCCTGCTCGGTGTTGACCGCCGCGCCCTCGAGGAGCTGCTCGGTGAGCGCCCGCCCGAGGGCGGTGTCCGCCGCGTCCTCGTCGTCATCCGACGAGCAACTCGTGACGATGCCGACCAGCAGCGATCCGGTGATGGCCACCGTGCACAGCGAACGACCGAATCCCATGTCGAGCTCGACGGCGTGTGCTCGCGCGCAGCGGTCGAGTCAGCTCGCGACCTCGGCCCAGACGGCGTAGAGCGGGTCGCCGGGTGAGCCGGGTGGGGTGAGCAACGCGGTCGACGGCTGCTCGTAGCCGCCGGCCAGGTCGAAGTACCGGGCGACGAGATCGCAGCGTTGCTCGTCGGTGATCGCCAGCCAGCCGCGGATCACCTTGGTGGGGAAGCACCGGTTCGAGAACGTGAACACCACGCTGCCCCCGGGGCGCACCACTCGGGCGAGCTCGCGGACCACGTCGATCGGGCGGACGAGGTAGTCGATCGACACGCAGCATGTCGCGGCGTCGAAGTGGTCGTCGTCGAAGGGCAGCACGGAGTCGCTGTTCAGGTCGTGCACCACGTACGAGGTGGCCTGCCGGTTGGCCTGCAGCTCCCGTTCGTTCATCCCGAGCGCGACCAGCTCGTCGGGTTGGTCGAGGAAGTGCGAGATCCACGACGACATCAGATCGAGCACCCGCGGCCGGTCGGGCCCGCCCAGTCCGAGGTGGCGGTACAGGCGGCCGACGGTGGCGATGGCGCGGTCGTCGATGTGGGTGACGAACCGGTCGAACACGTAGAAGCCGTCGTCGGGTGACTCGTCGGCGCGCGCGAAGAAGCCGGCGGGGAACAGGTCGTGCGGGTCGGTGCTCATCGCGGCCCGCACGCTAGAGGCCGGAGGAGCGGCCACCCGTCGTGCGTCCCGGGCCCTGTCCCCACCCCCGTCCCGCAGTCGTCAGGCGTCGCGTTCGTTCTCGCCACGATGCCGGGGGGCGCGGCCGACGCGCCGCGGTTCCGCTGCGGCGGCCAGGACCCGCCCGAACGCGGCGAGGTCGGCGCGGGCGGATGCGCGGTCACCGGTCGCTGCGAACTGCAGCACCACGCCGTCGATCGCCGCCATGATCAGCCGTGCCAGTTGCGCACGGGGCATCGCCGGCTCACGGCGTCCGGTCGCGGCGATGGCGTCGACGAGGTCGTGGGCGAAGCGGTAGTAGCGGTCCTCGAGGGCCTCGACGCGGCGGTCGCCGGTCGGGTTGAGGTCGTGCAGGAGCACGCCGTAGCGCTCGTCGTCGAGCAGATCCGCGACCCGTTGCATGACGTCGACGATGCACGGCCCGTACCCGGCCGAGAGCTCGAGGCCGTCGGAGATGCGTCTTCCCACCTCGTCGATGAGCCGTTCGAACGCCGCGACGACGAGGTCGTCGAGCGATCCGAAGGTGTAGTGGATCGAGGCGAGTGGTGCGCCTGCTTCCGCTGCGACCGCTCGCGTGGTGACACCGTCGAGGCCCTTCGTGCGCAGCACGGTGATGGTCGCCTCGATCAGTTGCTCCGTGCGTTCGGCGGCGCTGACGTACCCCACGGCGCCGAGTGTAGGTATGAGTTGGTCACGCGACCAACTATGAGTAGAGTTGGTCGCATGACCAACACGCCACCCATCGTCGCCGTGCTCCCCCTTCGCGAGCGGATGCGCGTTGGCGTGGCCACCACGGCCCTGAACACCTTCTCGCGCACGGCCCGACGGATGGGTGACCCTGTCGGCGCGCTCGACGCCCCCGGCGGACCCACGGATCGGGTAGCGCTCCATCGCTCGCTCCTGGCAGGCGCCCCGCTGGTGCGGAGCCGTCTCGGGCTGTACGTCACACCCACCCACGCCGGCTGCCACGCCGTGTTCACCTCGCCCCATGCCTCCTCCGTGGTCACCAGGGCGCGCTCCCGGGTGGAGCGGTTCCTCGACCCCACGCTGCGCGACGGTGGTGGCGAGCCGTTCGACGCCTGGTTCATCGCGATGGATGCCCCCGACCACACCCGGCTCCGCCGCCTGGTGCAGCGTGGGTTCACCCCGAAGTCGATCGCCGCACACGAGGAACTCGTGCGTCGCACCGCGCACGAGCTCATCGACGCCTTCCCGGCACACGGCGACGTCG
>DAINND010000252.1:0-4969 GCA_036736065.1 Ilumatobacteraceae bacterium | reverse complement strand
GGTGATGTCGGCCTATGCCAAGGCGATCTCGCTGATGGGCGGGGCAGGGAGCGGGCAGCTCACCAAGATGGTCAACCAGATCTGCATCGCCGGCGTGGTGCAGGGCCTGGCCGAGGGGATCAACTTCGCGATGAAGGCCGGCCTCGACCCGGACGCGGTGATCGACGTGATCCGCTACGGCGCGGCGCAGAGCTGGCAGATGGAGAACCGGGGCCGCACGATGGCCCGTGGCGAGTTCGAGTTCGGCTTCGCCGTCGAGTGGATGCGCAAGGACCTCGACATCGTGATGCGCGAGGCCGACCGCAACGGGGCGCGACTCCCGGTGACGGCCCTGATCGACCAGTTCTACCAACAGGTCATCGACCGTGGCGGGCGGCGCTGGGACACGAGCAGCCTCATCCATCTGCTCGCCAACCCCTGATCCCCCGGCTCGGGGCCGTCGTCAGCCGAGCGCGATCGGCAGGTGCTCGACGCCGCGGATGGTGAGCCGGTCGCGCCAGCGCGGGTCGCCGGCCTGCTCGAGTCGCGGGAAGCGACGGATGAGCGAGGTGATCGCCACCTGGGCCTCGAGCTTGGCGAGCGAGGCGCCGAGGCAGTAGTGGATGCCGGAGGCGAAGCCCATGTGCCGGTTGGCGTTGGGTCGATCGAGGCGCAGTGTCTCCGGGTCGTCGAACACCGCCGGGTCGTGGCTGGCCGCGCCGAGCACGGTGAGGACCGTGGACCCCTTCGGCACCGTCACGTCGCCGTAGGTGACGTCGACGAGCGTGATCCGCACGGTGTGCTGCACCGGGCCGTCGAACCGCAGCAACTCGTCGACGGCGGAGGTGTCGAGCGAGGGGTCGTCGCGCCAGCGGCGCAACTGGTCGGGGTTGCGCAGCAGTGCGAGCACGCCGTTGCCGATCAGGTTCACCGTGGTCTCGTGGCCGGCCACGTAGAGCAGCACGACGAACGAGCGCAGCTCGACGGGGGAGAGGCGGTCTCCCTCGGCCTCTGCCTGGATGAGGGCGGAGAGCACGTCGTCGCCGAGGTGGCGCCGGCGGTGCTCGATCACCTCGGTGAGGTAGAGGCCGAGCTCGCGCCCTGCCGAGTCGGCTGCAGCCAGGTCTGCGTCGCTGGCGGTGGGCTCGAGCGCGAGGGTGAGCGCCTGCGACCAGTCGCGGACCTCGTCGGAGCGGTCGACCGGCAGCGCGAGGAGGGCGGAGATCACCGGGAACGGCACGGGGAAGGCGAGCTCGCCGACGAGCTCGATCGCGCCCCGCTCGGCTGCCCGGTCGAGCACGTCGTCGACGAGTTGCTGCACCCGGGGGCGCAGCCGCTCGATCGCCGACGGCGTGAAGGCCAGGCTGACGAGGCGGCGCAGCCGGGTGTGGTCCGGCGGGTCGAGGTTGAGGATCGTCTTGGCGGCCTGGCCCTCGTCGCGCCGCTTGCGCAGCGCCTCGCGTCGTGCCAGGCGGGCCGGGTCGGTCGGTGGTGCGGCGTGCTCCTCGACGTCGCGGGCGAACTCGGCGCCGCGCAGCGTGCGGGCGACGTCGTCGTAGCGGGTGAGCACCGTCATGCCGAGGCCCGTGACGTGCACCGGGTCCTGCTCGCGCAGTGCGGCGTAGAAGGGGTAGGGGTCGGCCCGGAACGCCGGATCGAAGGGGTTGAACACCGCAACGGCCATCTGCCCATGCTCGCGCGAGGAGCCCTCGCCACCGGCAGCGGGCGGCGCTGCCGGGGTGCTGGATGGACGTGTGCTCAGGAGGCCGCTGCGGAGGCGAGCGTGTCGACGATCCGGTCGACCTGCTCGTCGGTGATGACGAGCGGCGGGCAGAACGTGAGCGTGTCGGCGTTGATCGCCCGCGTGATGACACCACGACGCAGCATCTCGTCGCGCAGCGCCATCGCCTGCTGGTCGGGTCGCAGCCCCGCTGCCCACATCGCCCCGTCGCCGCGGGTGTGGTCGATGGTGCCGTCGGCGGCCAGCGAGCGCAGGCCGTCGGCCAGGCGGCCGCCGACGTGCAGCGCCCGCTCGACCAAGCCCTCGCGGCGGATGATCTCGAGGTTGGCGCGGGCGGCGGCGCAGGCCGATGCGTGGCCGGAGTAGGTGAACCCGTGGCGGAGGAAGAACTCCGGGTCGGCTTCGAACGTGTGGCGCACGGCCGGCCCGACGAACACACCGCCGAGGGGCTGGTAGCCGGAGGTGACCGCCTTGGCGAAGGTGACCAGGTCGGGTCGCACACCGAAGCGATGGGCAGCGAACCAGTGGCCGAGCCTGCCGTAGCCGCTGATCACCTCGTCGAAGATGAGCAAGGCGCCGTGCTGGTCGCACAACCGGCGGACGGCTTCGAGGTAGCCCTCCGGGGGCGGGTAGATGCCGCCCGCGCCCTGCACCGGCTCGATGAGCACCGCCGCCACCGTGTCGGCGTGGTCGGCGAGGAGGGAGGCCAGCGATTCGATGTCGTCGGCGGGCACCTGCAGCACCTGTTCGACGTAGGGGCCGAAGTGCTGCCGGTTCGGTGCGATGCCCTGCGCGCTCGTGCCGCCGTAGGCGGTGCCGTGGTAGCCCCGGGTGCGGCTGATGATGAGCGAGCGCTCCGGATGCCCGGCCAGCACCTGGGCGAGTCGGGCGAACTTCATCGCCGTGTCGACGGCCTCCGACCCCGAGCAGCACAGGAAGACACGGCTGTCGGCCATCGGGGCGATGCCGTGCAGCACCTCGGCGAGCTCCTCGGCCGGTCCGTTGGTGAACGGGTCGAAGCAGCTGTAGGCCTCGAGCTCGCGCATCTGTGCCGACACGGCGTCGGCGATCTCGCTGCGCCCGTGGCCCGCAGCGCAGTACCACAGGCTGGCCATGCCGTCGACGAGCTCGTTGCCGTCGGCGTCCCACACCAGCGCGCCGCGGCCCTTCACGATGCGGACGAACTGCTCGCGGGTCGGCTTGGCGAATGGATGCAGGAAGGCGGACGGCACGGCTGCCGACCGTAGCCGGTCAGGCAGCGGGGAAGCCGAGCAAGGCGTTCTCGATCACCTCGGGCAGGGCCGGGTGGATGTAGTACTGCTGCCGTGCCAGCTCGTCGACGGTCTGGTCGGCGCACATGCCCTGGATGAGCTGTTGGATCAGGCTCGAGGCGTGCGGTCCGATGAGGTGCGCTCCGACCAGCCGACGCGTGCGTCGGTCGGCGACGAGCTTGCAGAAGCTCGTGGTGTCCTCGAGCGCCCAGCCGTAGGCGACGTCGCCGTAGCGCTGCACCTTCACCATGACGTCGATCCCTGCGGCGCGAGCCTCGGCCTCGGTCATCCCGACAGCGGCGATCTGCGGGTTGGTGAACACGGCGTGGGGCACGAAGCGGTGGTCGACGTGGAGCGGCCGGTCGGGATGCACGAGGTTGTTGGCGACCACGCGCATCTCGTGGTTGGCGACATGCTTGAGCATGTGCGGTGACGAGACGTCGCCGAGCGCCCACACGCCGGGCACCCCGGTGGCTCCGGTGCTGTCGACCACGATGCGCCCGTCGGGGTGGACGGCGAGACCGCCTGCCGCGGCGTCGACGGTGTCGGAGTTGGGGATGCGACCGGTCGCGACCAGGATCGCGTCCCCCTAGACGCCGGCGCCGTCGTCGAGGTGCGCGACGCCGGGGGAGCCGGAACGCTCAACCCGAAGCACCTCGACGACGAGCCGCAGGTCGAAGCGCGCGGCGAACGCGCTCGTGATCGCGGCCGAGACGTCGTGGTCCTCGGCGCGCAGCAGGGTGGTGCCGCGGTGGACGATCGTGACGTGCGCGCCGAAGGCGCCGAAGACGTGGGCCAGCTCGCAGGCGACGAAGCCTGCGCCGAGCACGATGAGGCGCTCGGGCACCTCGTCGACGCGCATCACGTCGTCGCTCGTGTGGTAGCCGACCTCGGCCAGGCCGGGGATGTCGGGGATGAGCGGGCGCGCCCCGGTGGCGACCACGACCTGGCGGCCCTCGATCACGGTCGTGCCCGACGGGCCGGTGACGGCAACCTGTCGCGGGCCGACGAAGCGGCCACGGCCGGTGTGCACGGTGACGTTCGGGCAGTCGTGGCGCCGATAGCGCTCACCACCGCTGGCGATCGGGTCGATGCGACCGAACACGCGGTCGCGGATGTCGCGCCAGCGCACACCGTCGAGCGTCGCGTCGACGCCGTAGGCGCCGGCGTGCAGCACGGCCTGCACCACGTCGGCGGCATGGACGAACATCTTCGTGGGGATGCAGCCGCGGTTGAGGCAGGTGCCTCCGAAGACCCCTTCCTCGACGATGGCGATGCGCCAGTCGTCGAGCTCGGGTCCGATGAGCGAGTTGCCGCTGCCGGTCCCGATGATCACCAGGTCGTAGGGCTCGGGTGTGGTCGTCACCTCAGACCTCGACGGGCGGGCGCGACTCGACGGCGTGCCACATCGCCTCGTCGGGCGTGGTCATGAGCCGCTCGTAGATCGGCGCCGGGTAGGCGAGGTGAGGGCCGGGCCCGTCGAGCGGGGGCTGGGGCACCGGCTCCTCTCCGCGCGAGAACTCGGCAGGCTGCTTGTAGCGCGCGAGCTCGTCGTCGCTGATGCCGGCGAGCGCCTGCACCTCCGGGTCGACCCAGGCGCGGGCATCGATCGCCCCGCCGCAGCAGATCTCGAGCGCCAGGCCCTCGGGGCCGGCGAAGTACATGCTCTGGCACATGCCGTGGTCCATCGGCCCCATCACCGGGACGCCGCGTGAGCGGATGCGGTCGCGCATCGCGTACATCTCGTCGAGCGAGTCGATGTTGAGCGCGAGGTGCTGCATGGTTCCGGCGGTGACCTGGCCCCCGGCGTTGCCGGCGTGGGTGACGCCGATCTGCATCTCGTTGGGGTTGTCCGGGTGCTGCTGGAAGGCGATGCAGCACGTCGGGCTGAGCTCGACGAAGGCGTGGAAGGTGTTGGCCACCCCGTGCATCCAGTAGAGGGCCTTCAGCTCACCGCCGAGCACGTCGGTGAAGAACT
>DAINND010000251.1:0-4981 GCA_036736065.1 Ilumatobacteraceae bacterium | reverse complement strand
GAGTACGACGAGTGGGGCGTGCCCCACCTGCCCCGCGACCCCAAGCACCTCGGGCGCAGCTACGAGGCGGTCATCCGCGTCAACAGCCAGAGCGGCAAGGGTGGGGTCGCCTACCTGATGAAGACCGAGCACGGCTTCGACCTGCCGCGCCGGCTGCAGATCGAGTTCTCCAAGACGATCCAGCACATCACCGAGGACTCCGGCACCGAGATCTCGCCCGCGATCATGTGGGACGCCTTCCAGGCCGAGTACCTGCCCGCGACCCCGCGGTTCGAGCTGCGCTCCCACGAGTCGCGCAGCGACAGCACCACGGGCCGCACGACGATGACCGCCCAGCTCGTGGTCGACGGCGAGAGCCTCACCATCAGCGGTGAGGGCAACGGCCCGATCGACGCCTTCGTGCGCGCCCTGCGCACCGGCCTCGGCGCCACCCTCGACGTCACCGACTACGCCGAGCACGCGATCGGCACCGGCTCGGAGGCCGCCGCCGTCGCCTACGTCGAGACCACGGTGCCGGGCCGCGGCCTGCTGTGGGGCGTGGGCACCGACCCCAACACCAGCACCGCGTCGCTGCGCGCCGTGCTCAACGCCCATGAGCGCTCGCTGCGCTGAGCCCGGCCGCGGCTACGGTGGTGCCGCGCAGGGCCTGCGGCCGTGACGACGATTCGAGAAGGGGAACCGCGATGAAGGTCAGTGTCGATTTCGACGTGTGTGCGTCGACGGGATCGTGCATGCAGATCTGCCCGGAGGTGTTCGAGGTCCGCAGCGACGGGTACCTCTACATCCTGCAGGAGGAGCCCGGCGAGGAGTTGCGCGACAAGGTGCAGATGGCCGCCGACATGTGCCCGACGGCGGCGATCACCGTCGAGGGCTGAGCCCGCGTGGGCTGCTTCGAGACGCTGCGCGCCGCGTGGCAGCGGTCGGGCTCGATGCTCTGCGTCGGCCTCGACCCCGATCCGGGTCGCATGCCGGCGCCGCTCGGGCGGATGGCCCCGGCGATGGCGACGGAGCGGTTCTGCCGGGCGATCGTCGACGCGACCGCCGACGTGGTCTGCGCGTTCAAGCCGCAGATCGCCTACTTCGCCTCACAGGGCGCCGAAGCCGAGCTCGAGGCGCTCTGCCACTACATCAGGGCCACGTACCCCGATGTCCTGCTCATCCTCGACGCGAAGCGTGGCGACATCGGCCCCACCGCCGAGCACTACGCCCGTGAGGCCTTCGAGCGCTACGACGCGCACGCCGTGACCGTCAACCCCTACCTCGGCACCGATTCGGTCGCGCCGTTCCTCGCCCACGAGGACCGAGGGGTGTTCGTGCTGTGCCGCACCTCGAACCCGACGAGCGGGGACTTCCAGTCGCTCGTCGCCGACGGTCGGCCGGTCTACGAGCACGTCGCCCGGCGCGTCGCCACCGAGTGGGCGACCACTGGCGACTGCGGCCTCGTGGTGGGCGCGACCTACCCCGACGAGCTGCGCCAGGTGCGCGACCTCGTCGGGGACCTCCCGTTGCTCGTGCCGGGGGTGGGGGCGCAGGGCGGCGATGTCGCCGCCACGGTCGCGGCCGGCCTCGACAGCACCGGGTACGGCATGGTGGTCAACTCGTCGCGAGCCGTGCTCTACGCCTCCGGCGGCTTCGACTTCGCCGAGGCCGCCCGCGAGGCAGCCGTCGCGACCCGCGACGAGATCGCCGCGTGCGCGGCAGCCGCACGCCAACAGTGATCGTCGTGCGCTGAAGGCCGGCGGCAGCGCCGCTCAGCCCTCGAGCACGTCGACGCGGGTGATGCCCGGCGCCGTGCGCAGCGCGGCCACCACCTCGGCAGGCACGGGAGCGCTCGGGGCGATGAGCATCACGGCGGTGCCCGGATCGGTGGTGCGCCCCACGTCCATGTCGTCGATGTTGACCCCGGCGTCGCCGAGCAGGGTGCCGACGGTGCCGATCACACCAGGACGGTCGTCGTTGGTGACCATCAGCATGTAGGGGGCCGGAGGGACGTCGAAGGTGTGCTCGTCGATCTCGACGATGCGCTGTGCGCCGCGCCGGCCCACGATGGCGCCGGACACGGACCGGCCGCCACCGCGCACGCTCACCAGGTTGACGAAGTCGGTCGCGGTCGACGACTTGGTCTCGCGCACCTCGACGCCGTGCGCCGTCGCGAGCTGCGGCGCATTGACGTAGGTGACCGGCTCGTCGCTCACCAGGCCGAAGAACCCCTTGAGCGCTGCCAGGGTGACGATGCGGGTGTCGTACCCGGCGATCTCGCCCTCGCAGCGCACCTCGAGCTCGAGCGCCCCGGCGTCGCTGCCTCGACCACCGGCGAGCGATGCGAACAGGCGGCCGAGGCGCTCGGCCAGGGGCAGGAACGGGCGCAACGTCTCGTTGGCCTCGGCGGCGTCGACGTTGACCGCGTGCGGCACGAAGTCCCCGGCCAGCGCGAGCAGCACCATGTCAGCGATGGTGTCGCCGGCTTTGTCCTGCGCCTCGCGGGTCGAGGCGCCGAGGTGCGGGGTGACGACGACGCTGTCGAGGCCGAACAGCGGTGACGAGGTGGTGGGCTCGGTCGCGAACACGTCGAGCGACGCGCCGGCGATGCCCCCGTCGCGCATCGCGTCGGCGAGCGCCTGCTCGTCGACGATGCCGCCGCGAGCCACGTTCACGACGCGCAGCGTCGGCTTGGCCTTGAGCAGCAGGTCGCGCCCGATGAGGCCGGAGGTCTCGGCGGTCTTCGGCAGGTGGACGGTCAGGAAGTCGGCTTCGGCGACGAGCTGGTCGAGACCCATCAGCTCGACGCCGAGCTGGCGGGCACGGTCGGCGGACACGAACGGGTCGTAGGCCACGAGGCGCATCCCGAACGCCTTCGCCCGGTCGGCGACGAGCTTGCCGATCCGGCCCAGGCCGACGACGCCGAGCGTCTTGTCGGCGAGCTCGACGCCCTCCCACCGGGTGCGCTCCCACCGTCCGGCCGTGAGGGCGGCGTGGGCCTGGGGCACGTTGCGGGCCTGGGCGAGCAGCAGCGCCATGGTGTGCTCGGCCGCCGACACGATGTTGCTCTGCGGAGCGTTGACCACCATCACGCCGCGGCGGGTGGCGGCGGCGACGTCGACGTTGTCGAGACCGATCCCGGCACGGCCGACCACGACGAGCTCGCTCCCCGCCTCGAGCACCTCGGCGGTGACCTGCGTGGCCGAGCGGATGATGAGCGCATGCGCCCCGCGGACGTGGTGGAGCAGGTGCGCGAGGTCGAGCTGCACGTCGACGTCGTGCCCGGCCGCGCGCAGGCGGTCGAGACCTCCCTCGGCGATCTCTTCGGTGACCAGGATCCGGGCCATAGGAACGACATCGTTACCGCCCGCGCGGGCAGTTCGGTCAGGCGATGAACATTTCGTTCAGCGACGTCCGGCACCCCCGGACCTCGTCGGTGCCGGGGGGCGCACCGCCGACGAGGGGCCCGCCACCTACACTCGCCCGCGTGGGGGCCAGGGTCGGCGACGTCGAGCAGTGGTTCGTCAGACGCGGCGTGCCGCACTTCATCGACGACTACACCGCGACCACCGACATCTGGACGCGCAGCATCCCCAAGCTCACCGCCGGGTACCTGCTCGGCGGCCTGTTCGCGCTCGACCTGCGCAACTGGTCGTGGCAGAAGAACCTCGTCGTCGGGCTCGCCGTGATCGCCGCGCTCGTCGCCGGCTGGAGCATCGTCAACCTCGTGCGGCGGCGCCCATGGTCGGCGATGCCCGACGTGGTCGGCACGCCCGAGCTCGCCGTGTTCGTCCTCGGCCCGTCGCTGCCGGCGCTGGTGCTCGGCCAGTGGGGAGACGCGCTGCTGTCGGTGCTCGGCGGGTTGGCGATCCTCGGCGTGATCTACCTGCTCACCAGCTACGCCGTGCCGGCCCTGCTGCGCTGGGCGGCCGGCCGGGTCATGGCCCAGCTCGTCGCACTGGCGAGCCTCGTGGCCCGGGCCCTGCCACTGCTGCTGCTGTTCACGACGTTCCTGTTCATCAATGCCGAGGTCTGGGAAGTGGCGGGCACGCTCGACGGCCTGCCCTATGTGGCCACGCTCGGTGTGTTCTTCCTCCTCGGCGCCGTGTTCGTGCTGTCGCGCATGCCGGCGCTGCTCGCCGGCCTCAACAGCTTCGAACGGTGGGACGAGGTGCGCGAGCTCGTCACCGCCACGCCGGCCGCGCCGCTCGTGTCGGGCCGCGACGGCGAGATCCCGCCACACGACCTGAGCATCCGCCAGCGCGTCAACCTTGCGCTGGTCGCCGTGTTCAGCCAGGCCCTGCAGGTCACCCTCGTGGCTGTGCTGCTGTCGGCGTTCTTCGTGCTCTTCGGGTTCCTCGCCATCGGCGCATCGACCACGCAGGGGTGGACGGGGCTCGACTCGGTGCACGTGCTCGCCAGCATCGACATCGGTGGCCGGACGCTCATCGTCAGCGAGCCGCTGCTGCGCGTGGCCGGGTTCCTCGGGGCGTTCAGCGGCATGTACTTCACCGTGCTGCTCGCGACCGACGACACCTACCGCGGCGAGTTCGCCGACGACGTCGCGCCGCAGTTGCGCCAGGCGTTGGCCGTGCGCCTCGCGTACCTCGACCACCGGAGCACCGACACGGCGGCCGACGCCGACGCCGGGTAGCGTTGCGTCGCGCTCGACCCGAACCCTGGAGGACCCCATGACGCACCCGTTCCTGTCGCCGGCCTGGATGGAAGCAGCCCGTGGCATTCGCGAGAAGTACGCCGACCAGGCGGCCAAGGTGACCGCCAGCATCCGCATGAACCAGGTCATCACCGAGGTCCCCGAGTCGGTGGGCAGCGGTGACACCATCAAGGCCTTCCTCGACACCTCGTCGGGTGACGTGGTGATGGAGCTCGGCGAGCTCGACGCCCCGGACCTCACCCTGACCGTCGACTACGCCACGGCCCGGGCGATCTTCGTCGAGCAGGACCAGGCGGCCGGCATGCAGGCCTTCATGGCCGGCAAGAT
>DAINND010000250.1:0-4985 GCA_036736065.1 Ilumatobacteraceae bacterium | reverse complement strand
GTTACTGCGCCGGCTGCGCGTCGCCGGGCCACCGACTGCACCCGTCGACGTCGACCCCTGAGGAGTAGCGTCGACAGCCGTGCCCGACGCCGCCACCATCGCCGCCTTCGCCACGGCGTCGTTCCTGCTGCTGATCATC
Organism: Ilumatobacteraceae bacterium; assembly: GCA_036736065.1. Lineage (GTDB taxonomy): Bacteria > Actinomycetota > Acidimicrobiia > Acidimicrobiales > Ilumatobacteraceae > VFMC01. Next base: position 4,846 of record DAINND010000250.1, on the reverse strand, counting down.
CCCGGCCCGGCGGTGCTCTACATCATCAACCGCAGCGTCAGCGACGGCCGCACCGTCGGCCTCGCCGCGGTGGCCGGCCTCGAGCTCGGCAACCTCGCCCACGCCCTGGCTGCGGCCGCCGGGTTGTCGGCCGTGCTGGCCACCTCGGCGACCGCGTTCACCACGGTGAAGTGGCTGGGCGCGCTCTACCTGATCGGCGTCGGCATCCGCACCCTCACCCGCAAGCCCGACCCGATGGATGCCGTGCGCACCACCACCACGCCGCGTCGATCGTTCGTCCAGGGCATCGTCGTCAACGTGCTGAACCCGAAGGTGGCGTTGTTCTTCCTGTCGTTCCTGCCGCAGTTCATCGAGCCCGATCGCGGCAGCGCCGGCCTGCAGGCCCTGGTGCTCGGCATCGTGTTCGTGCTGATCGGCTGCGTCACCGACAGCGCCTATGCCCTGCTGGCGAGCAGCCTGCGCACGGTGCTGGTCGGTGGACGGGCACTGCCGTTCATCCAGCGCTACGTGGCCGGCACCGTGTTCATCGCCCTCGGCCTCACCGCCACCACGGCATCGGCCGGCGGCAGCCACTGATGACCTCGCCGAGCGTGCCCGTCACAGGTTCCGCGACCGCTGCTGCAGTGCGGGGCGCCGGCGCGCCGATGCGGCCGTGGGACTGGTTGCTGCTCTGCCTGCCCGGCCTGCTGTGGGGCACCTCGTTCTACTTCATCGCCGAAGGCCTCGAGGCCTTCCCTGCCGCGCTGATCACGCCGATGCGGGTGGGCATCGGCTTCGCCGTGCTGGCCGCCTTCCCGGCGGCGCGGCGCAGCGTCCCCCGGGCCGACTGGGGGCGCATCGCCCTGCTCGGCGTGGTGTGGATGGCGTTCCCGCTGACGATGTTCCCCTACGCCGAACAGCACGTCTCGTCGAGCGTGACCGGCATGCTCAACGGCGCGACCCCCTTGTTCGTCGCCGCCGTGGCGAGCATCGTCGCCCACCGCCTGCCACCGCGGATGCAGATGCTCGGCCTGCTCGTCGGCTCGCTCGGAGTGGTGCTGATCGCCCTGCCCACACTCGGCGAGGGCCGGGCGAGCGCGGTCGGCGTGGCGCAGATCCTCGCCGCGCTGTCGTGCTACGGCATCGCCCTCAACCTGGCCGTCCCGCTGCAGCAACGCCACGGCGCGCTGCCCGTGCTGTGGCGCAGCCAGGCCGTGGCGCTCGCCCTCACCCTGCCGTTCGGCCTGACCCACGTTGACGAGGTCGAGTTCGCATGGGGGCCGTTCCTCGCCGTCGTCGCCCTCGGCGTGCTCGGCACCTCGTTCGCCTACGTGTTGGCCGCCACCAACGCCGGCCGCCTCGGCAGCACCCGCGCCTCGGTGACCACCTACATCATCCCGGTGGTGTCGCTGCTGCTCGGCGCGCTGATCCGCGACGAGGCCGTCGCCGTGCTCGCAGTGGTCGGCTGTGCCGTCGCCCTGCTCGGCGCGTGGCTGGCCGGCCGACGCGGCTGACACCGCAGCGACCGGGCAGACGCGGCTGACACCGCAGCGACCGTATCGACGCCGCGCCTACCATCGCAGCGATGACGGCCACCGCCAGCGCCCACCCACACGAGCGCGTGCGCGCCTCGCGCCTCGCCGCACCCACCCACCTCACGGTGGTGTCGCCACACCTCGACGACGCCGTGCTCAGCTGCTTCACGCTGATGCGCGCGGCCACCGAGGTGACCGTGATCACCGTGTTCGCCGGCATCCCGGCAGCCGGCACCCCGGCCGCCAGCTGGGACCGGCTCACCGGTGCCGGCGACCCGCGTCGACGCGCCCGCGAGCGTCGGGCCGAGGACCGTGCCGCGCTGGCCCATGTGCGCGGCCGACCGGTGCACCTCGACCTGCTCGACGGCCCCTACCGCAGTGGGGCCCCCGGCCGCGACGAGCTGGTGGCCGCCATCGCCGACCGCGTGCCGCGGCGCACCACCCTGCTCGCCGTGCCCGCCGGGTTCGGCACCCACCCCGACCACCACGCCGTCGCCGCCGCCGGGCCCGAGGTGGCCGCCCAGCTCGGCCTCGACCTGGTCGCTTACGCCGACTACCCCTATGCCGCGGTGTACGGCTGGCCGGCCTGGGTGACCCGCACCCCACCACACCCGATGCTCGACCCCGAGGTGGCCTGGGCGCCCGTGCGACGGCGCCTCGCCCCCCACGGGCTGACCCGCGACGTGGTGATCGACCTCGTCCGGCCCACCAAGCAGGCCAAGCTCGCCGCGTTCGGCTGCTACGCGAGCCAGGTCGAGGTGTGCGAGTTCGGCCCGTCGCGCATGGTGTCCGGCCCGGCCCGGCTGCGCCACGAGCTGCTGCTCACCCGACCGGCCTGACCCCGTCGGCGCCGCGCCGGCCGGCTGGGCCGACGACGGCCCGCGGCGCTGCGACTTCGGGCAACCCGGCCTCATCCACTACGACTGTGCCGTGACCGACCACCACCACGACCGGCCCACCGGGGTGCGCGAAGAGCGCCAGCCACCCCGCGAGGGCATCGAGGAGGTGGCGCCGGGCATCCTGCGGCTGCAGCTGCCGATCTCGCTGCCGGGTCTCGGCCACGTGAACTGCTACGCGATGGAGGACGCTCGCGGCCTCGCCCTGGTCGACCCCGGGCTGCCCGGGCCGAAGACCTGGAACGAGCTCACCCGCCTGCTGCGCACCGGTGGGTTCTCCATCGACCGGGTGCACACCGTGGTGGTCACCCATTCGCACCCCGACCACTTCGGCCAGGCCGGCACCTTCAAGCGCAAGGTCGGCGCCGAGGTGGTGACCCACCGCAGCTTCCGCACCTTCCTCGACCCCGAGGACGAGGACCAGGAGAGCGCCGACGACATGCAGCTCGCCGACCGCCCGGTGAAGGCCCAGGTGGAGGCATCGCGCGGCCAGAACACGAGCCCGGGCCCGCTCGGGCGAGCCACGCCGTGGGGTGGCGAGCGCTACTCGCTGCCGCGCAGCCGCCGGCTGCGCTACTGGGCGATGCGCAAGGCCGCAGGCAAGTTCCTGCCCACCCCTTCGCCGACCCGTCGTGTAGTCGACGCCGCCGTGCAGCTGCAAGGCCGCCCCCAGAGGGTGTAGGTGCACCCCCCCGGCCACACCATCGACCACCTGTGCCTGCTCGACCCGGCCGCCGGCGTGATGATCTCCGGCGACCACGTGCTGCCGACGATCACCCCGCACATCTCCGGTCTCGGCACCACGGTCGACCCGCTCAAGGACTTCTTCGACAGCCTCGACCGGATGCACACCTTCGACGATGTGCGCACCGTGCTGCCTGCGCACGGCCTCGAGTTCGGCGACCTCGCCGGTCGTGCCGAGGCGATCAAGCGGCACCACCTGGAACGCCTCGACAAGCTGCGTGCCGCGTCGGACGAGCTGGGCCGGGGCACCGTGCGCGACTACATGCAGGTGCTGTTCGCCGAGCGCTCGTGGGGGCCGATGGCCGAGAGCGAGACGTACGCCCACCTCGAGCACCTCCGCCTGCTCGGCGAAGCCGACGTCGACGACACCGGCCCGCAGCTGCGCTACAGCTTCGCCTGACACCAGCTGGCGCACGGCCCCCGGACGGGGCTCCGAGCCGATGTGGCCTGGCGGAGATGGCCGCTCCGCTGCCTCACACCACGTCGAACGCCACTCCGATCGCGGCATAGGTCACCACGGCGCGCCGGTCGCGGGTGAGCAGCACCCGACCGGCCACCCGCGCCGCCTCGGCGACGAGCGCGTCGTACACCATCCCACCGACCGTGCCCATCTCCGCCAGGCGAGTCACCAGGGTGCGGTGCTGGGCAGCGCTCAGGAAGCAGCGCTCGGGGAACGCCCGGCCGAGCAGATCGACTGCCGTGGCCATGTCGACCCGCGCGCCACCGGGCAACCGGGTGAGCACCGCCAGCGTCTCGAAGATGGCATGACCGGCAAGTGCCGGCCGGCGCTGCCGGCACACATCGCGGGCGACAACATGCCCCTCGTGCGACGGGTCGAGCGCGGCGCCCGCCACGCTGGTGTCGACGCACCACGCGGCCGAAGGGCTCATCGCTGATCGGCGTCGCGCAGGCGGCGGACGTCATCGTCAGTGACGGTGATCCCGTCCACCGCCTCGAGCACCGGCCACCCATCGACCTCGACCACGCGACGGATCGGCGTCGCCGCCGGCGCGAGCCGCAGCGACCAACCCTCGACGACCAGATCGAGCTCGGCGCCCGCCTCGAGGTGGAGCTGCTCGCGCACCGGCTTCGGCAGCACGATGCGCCCGGCACGATCCATGGCAACTTTCATGGAATGACACTACCACTGTAATGGTATGAGCATGCCATGTGCCTGGCTCCTGAGCTCGAGAGGGCGGACGCGACGCAACGTCGGTCAGCGGAAGTCGCGGCTGGCGATGGCCACCGGCACCTGCAGCGGCACCAGCTCCTCGGCCACCACGTTCACCACACCCTCGCTGCGCTCGAGCCGACCGCGGAGCAGCAGCGCGGACGCGCCGCGCGCCACCCGCCGATAACGCGCCCAGCACCCCTTCGACACGACCACGTTCACCAGGCCGGTCTCGTCCTCGAGGTTCATGAACGTCGTGCCCTGCGCGGTCATCGGCCGTTGACGGTGGGTGACCACCCCGGCCACCAGCACCTTGCTGCGCGGCTCGCGCACCTGCAGCTCGCCCGCCGTGGCCACCCCGAGCGCCGCCAGCTGCTCGCGCAGGAACCGGGTGGGGTGCCCGTCGGGCGACACCCCGGTGGCCCACAGGTCGGCCACCGCCACCTCGACGGGCACCATCCCCGGCAGCGGCGGCGCCGCCGCCCCGGAGGCCCACCCGGCCAGCCGGTCCGGCCGCGACT
>DAINND010000249.1:0-4988 GCA_036736065.1 Ilumatobacteraceae bacterium | reverse complement strand
AGTGGGGAGAATAGTTGACATGTGGGGGGTAATGGGGGAAGAATGGGGGCCATGTGGGGAAGCGTGGGCCCGGCCTGCACCGTGAGGTGGGCGGACTGCATGCGACGACGGCCAGAGGTGAGGCGTGGTGCTGTTCGTCGGGACCCATGAGCGCCAGCTCGACGACAAAGGCCGGCTCGCCCTGCCGGCTCCGTTCCGCGCGCACCTCGGCGAGCACTGCTACCTGGTCTTCGGCGACGACCAGTGCGTCAACGGCGTGCCGGCTGCGACCTTCGAGCAGATGGCCGAGCAGCTGATGGCCCGCGTCGAGCGTGGTGAGGTGTCGCTCCAGCGTCAGCGAGCCGTCTCGTCGAGCGCGACCCTCGTCACGGTCGACAAGCAGGGGCGGGTCGGCATCGACGAGAAGCTGCGGGCGTACGCGGGGCTGGCGACCGAGCAGAAGGTCGTCGTCACCGGCAACTTCCGGATGATCGAGATCTGGTCGCCGGACCGCTTCGCACGCGTGAACGCAGCGGGCACGAGCGACCTCGCGGGGGAGGCCCTCTGATGGCGGCTCCCGAGCGCCTGCGCAGATCGACCACCGCGACCCCGATGGGGTCCCGCACCACGAAGGAGGACCGAGGAACCACGACGCCTGCGGCCCGACCGCAGCGATGACGTACCAACTCGACACCACAGGCCGAGCGTCTCGGCCTGTCCGCAGCCCGTCGGCCGGCAGGATGGTCAGCCCCACTCCGCCCGCTAGCCGTCTCGTCGACCGGGGAGACATCCCGGCGACACCCGCCGACCGGCGGGCTGCGGACAGGCCGGCCCGCACCGGTGGCCGGTCGCGTCGAGCCGAGAGCATGACCGGATGAGCGACGAGTTCGCCCACCAGCCCGTCATGGCGGAGGAGATCCTCGGGATCTTCGCCCATGTGCCGCCGGGATGGGTCGTCGATGCGACCCTCGGCGGCGGCGGCCATGCGAGCCTGCTGCTCCAACGGTACCCGCACCTCATGGTCCTGGGCCTCGACCTGGACGAGACGGCACTCGCTGCAGCTCGGAACCGGCTCGACCACTTCGGTGATCGGGTTGCGACTGCCCACCTGCGCTTCGACCACCTCGAGCACGCCATGGCTGCACTGCACATCCCCTCGCTCTCGGGCGCACTGTTCGATCTCGGTGTCAGCTCCCCTCAGCTCGACCGCCCCGAGCGCGGCTTCTCGTACCGGCACACAGCCGAGCTGGACATGCGCATGGACCGCACCCAGGCATGGTCGGCCGCAGACGTGGTGAACGGCTACGACGAGGCCGCGCTCACGGAGATCCTGCGCCGCTACGGCGACGAGCGGTTCGCGCCCCGTATCGCCAGGGCGATCGTCGCTGCGCGCCCGATCGAGACCACGACCCAGCTCGCGGAGATCGTCGTGGCAGCCATCCCGGCGGCCGCGCGCCGCACCGGTGGCCACCCTGCGAAGCGCACGTTCCAGGCGATCCGGATCGAGGGCAACCAGGAGCTCGACGTCCTGCCCGACGCGCTGGACGCCGCGATCCGGAGCACGACGGTCGGCGGCCGCGTCGCGGTGCTGTCGTACCACTCGGGCGAGGACCGCATCGTGAAAGAGCGCATGGCGGCCGCCGAGCGCGGGTCGTGCGAGTGCCCGCCGGAGCTGCCGTGCATCTGTGACGCCGTCCAGACGGTGCGACTCGTCCGCGGCGTGCCGCGCCGGCCGAGCGAGGACGAGCAGCGTGCCAACCCGCGCGCCCGCAGCGCCCGCCTCCGAGTGGTCGAGCGGATCGCTCCCACTCGTCGTTCGGCGGGACGACGCTGACATGGCCCTCGCCGTCCGCTCCCACGAGTCCGTCCGCGCCCTGCGGCCGGATGCCGCCCGCCCCGCCGCCGCCCCGACGCGGCCGCGACTCACGGTGGTCCCTCGCAGGCGCCGCGTGCTCGGCATCGCGGTGCTGGTGTCCGCCTTCGTCGCCTCGGCGATGCTCGGGGCAGCGGCGTTCCAGGTGTACCTGGCCCAGGGTCAGCTGCAGATCGACCAGCTCGACCGTCAGATCCGCGACACCTCGGCGCGCTACGAGCAGCTCCGCCTCGAACGGGCCGCGCTGCGTTCGCCCGGCACCCTGCAGGCGATCGCCGCGCAGTGGCAGCTCCAGCCGGACAACTCGGCGTCGTTCATGGTGATCGCGCCCGATGTGCTCGCCGTCGCCAAGCAGTCGAGCGCCCTGCTCGACCCCGGGTACAGCTCCGAGCGCGAGCTGCTCGAGCAGTTCCGCACGGTCAAGGCCTTCCAGGGGTCTGCGCCGTGACGCGTCGCACGGCCGACATGCGCCGGATGGAGCACACACCTCGCCGTCACGCCCATCATCGCCCTTCTTCGCGACCCGCCTCCGCGGGCGGTGCGGCGGCTGCAGGCGGATCGACATCAGCACGCCGAGGGTCCGTGGCGCGTCGGCCGGTCGCCCCCCGGCCGGCCGACGGTCGCCCCCAGGCCCGGGGTCGCGCCGTCGATCCCGCACCGCACAGCTCGGCGCCCCGTCGGACGGCGCCGGCCCGACACTCGGTCCGGCCGAGGTCGACGTCTGCGACGCAACCGCACCGGCAGCGTCGGGCGATCGATGCGCCGAGGCTCCTCCAGCAGCGCTTCAAGGCCGGGGACGCGCGCCAACGGCTGTTCGCCGTCTTCGTGGTTGCGGCGGTCGTGTTCGGTGCCATCGTGCTGCGTGTCGTGCAACTGCAGACGATCGGGGCCTCGGAGCTCCGCGCTGCCGGCCGCGACCAGCGCACGACGCAGCTGACCCTCCAGGCCCAGCGCGGGGTCATCTTCGACCGCAACGGCGACGAGCGGGCGATGTCGATCCCCTCCACGACGGTGACGGCGAACCCGAAGCTGGTGGCCGATCCCGCCGGGACCGTGCAGATCCTCGCCCAGCTGCTCGACCTGTCGCCCGAGAAGCAGGAAGCCCTGCGCGAGGCGTTCACGCTGAAGGACAAGGGGTTCGTCTACGTCGCCCGCCAGATCTCCGATGAGGACGCAGCCGTGCTCGACGAGCTCGACCTCAACGGTGTCGACCTCGTCGCCGAGGACAAGCGGATCATGCCGACGGGGGAGGTCGGTCGAAGCGTGATCGGCCGCACCGATCCCGATGGCAGGGGCACTGCAGGGATCGAGCACCAGTACAACAAGCTGCTGACCGGTGTCGACGGAGAGATGGTGCGCCAGCACGACCGCCGCGGGCGCAGCCTGGTGGGCACCGAGACGACCTCGATCGATCCGGTTCCCGGCCAGGACATCGTGCTGACACTCGATCGCTCCGTGCAGCACGTCGTCGAGCAGAAGATGCTGCAACAGGTGCAGTCGCTCTCGGCTCGCGGCGGGACCGCTGTCGTCCTCGAGAGCAAGACCGGCGATGTGATCTCGATGGTCAGCGTGCGACGGAACGACGAGACGGGCGAGTACGCGGTCTCGAGCGGCAACCTCGCCGCGGTCGATGCCGCCGAACCGGGCTCGGTCGTGAAGGCAGCGACGATCGCCGCAGCACTGAACGAAGGTGTCGTCACGGCGGACACTCCTTTCGAGGTCCCGTGGCGCAAGCAGTACTCCGACACCATGCTGCACGATGCCGAGCAGCACCCGACCGAGGTCTGGCCGGTCTCGCGGATCCTCGCGGAGTCGTCGAACATCGGAACGATCGAGGTGATGCTGCGGATGGGCGACTCACGCGGTGAGCGCAAGGAGCGCCTCCACTCGTACCTCACGGCGTTCGGGCTCGGAGAGCCCACGGCGCTCGGCTTCCCGGGCGAGTCCGCCGGCCTCATGAAGGATTGGCGCGAATGGGAAGGCGCCGAGCAGTACACCATGGCGTACGGCCAGGGGCTCGCGTCGACGTCCATCCAGCTCGCTGCAGCGATCAACGTCATCGCCAACGGCGGCGTCTACGTGGCGCCTCGCCTGTTGCAGTCGACGATCGGGCCCGATGGGACGATCACCGACGCACCGCCGTCGGCGACCCATCGGGTCGTGCGCAGCGAGGTCGCCACCGAGGTCACCAGGATGATGGAGAAGGTGGTCTGCGTCGGCACTGCCAAGCGCGCCCAGGTCGAGGGCCTGTCGGTGGCGGGCAAGACGGGCACGGGGCTCAAGGCGCAACCCAACGGCACCTACTACAACGAGCGCGGGGAGCGCACGTACTACGCCTCGTTCGTCGGCTTCTTCCCGGCGGAGGACCCACAGGTGACCGTCCTCGTGTCGATCGACGAACCGCCGGGCGCCGACGGGCAGTTGACACGATTCGGTGGCACGGCGGCCGCGCCCGTCTTCGCGAGCGTCGTCCCCACCATCATGCGCGAGTTGAAGATCACCCCGCCCGCCACGGGTGGCGGCTGCACCGAGGGCTGACATGGGCCGGACCTTGTCGTCGGTGCTCGCCTCCGTTCGCGGTGGACCTTCGTTCCGTGTCATCGGCGATGCGGAGGGTGTGGTCGTCGACGACATCACCATCGACTCCCGCGAGGCGGGCCCCGGCGCGCTCTTCTGTTGCGTGCGGGGCGACAGGCTCGACGGGCACGAGTTCGCTGCGGCAGCGGTGGCGGCCGGTGCCGCAGCGATCCTGACCGAGCGTGAGCTGCCGCTGGCCGTTCCCCAGGTGCTCACCGACGACTCCCGCCGTCTCACCGGCTGGCTCGCCGCCGCATGCCACGGGCACCCGTGCGACGACCTGCTCATGGTGGGCGTGACGGGGACGAACGGCAAGACCACCACCACCCATCTCGTCGGGTCGGTGCTGCGCCACGCCGGTAGGCCGACGGAGGTGCTCGGCACACTGTCGGGCCGGCACACCACGCCCGAGGCGCCGGACCTGCAGCGTCGTCTGGCGTCGTGGCGTGAGGCAGGGATCGAGTCGGTGGTCATGGAAGTCTCCTCGCACGCGCTCGCGCTGGGCCGAGTCGCGGGTGCGCACTTCGACGTCGCAGTCTTCACGAACCTCGGTCGCGAC
>DAINND010000248.1:0-4992 GCA_036736065.1 Ilumatobacteraceae bacterium | reverse complement strand
GCGCTTATTAGATAGGCGTGGGCCACCCCGTTGGGGTCGACGCTGCCTTCGTCCTCGGCGAACTTCTCGCCGACGAAGTTCCGCTCCTCGAGGAGCGGGTTGAGCTCCTTGGCCTCCTTCATCGACACCATCTCGGTCTTCATGCCGAGGTACCGGCCGCGAGCGTGGGCCATGCGCAGCCAGTCGCGGCGTTCGGGGGTGTCGGCCAACTGCAGGCCGCCGGGCAGGTGGATGCCACAGTTCTGTCCGCTCTCCGCCTCGATCTCGCGATACAGGTTCACCGTGTACTGCTGGAGACGGGCGACGTTGGGGTCGCCGTTCAGCGTGTGCATGCCACCGGCGGCATGCCAGGTGCTGCCCGAGGTGTAGGTCGCCTTCTCGACGAGGACGACGTCGCTCCAGCCCGCCTTGGTGAGGTGGTAGAGCACGCTGGCACCGACGACACCACCACCGATGACGACGACCTGGGCTGAGGTTTTCATGGTTGCTCCTGAACGAATGGGCCGACGGCCCGTGGATGGTACTGCGGGTGGACCTGTCAGAAATCGGTGGCGACGCCACCCTCGGCGACGCGCCGGGCGACGAACTCGTCGAGCTCGGCACGCCGGTCGGCGGGCAGGGCCGGCGGCTCGTAGGCCTCGAGGAAGCGGGCGACGAGCGGCGTGGCCTTCTGGTCCGCCGTCGGCGAACCGGCCTCCTGCCAGCTCTCGTAGTTGCGCCAGTCGCTGAGCAGCGGGCGATAGAAGGCGTCACGGAACCGGGCTTGCGTGTGCGCAGTGCCGAAGAAGTGGCCACCGGGGCCCACCTCGTCGATGGTGTCGATCGCCAGGGTGTCGTCGTCGACCACAAGCGGATCGAGGATCGCCGCCACCATCTGCAGCAGGTCGGCATCGAGCACCATCTTTTCCATGCTGGCGTGCAGGCCGCCCTCCATCCAGCCTGCGCCGTGCATCACGAAGTTGACGCCGCCCATGATGGCGCCCCACAGCGAGAACACGCTCTCGTACGCGGACTGCGCGTCGAGGGCGTTGGCGGCGCAGACGTTCGAGCTCCGGTACGGCACGCGATAGCGCCTCGCCAGCTGGCCGCCCACCATCGCCGCTTTCACGTACTCGGGCGTGCCGAACGCCGGTGCACCCGACTGCATGTCGACGTTGGACGTGAACCCGCCGTACATCGCCGGGGCACCAGGGTTCACCACCTGCAGGAAGGTGATGCCCGCGAGCGCCTCGGCATTCTGCTGGGCGAGCGCTCCGGCGAGGGTGATCGGCGCCATCGCGCCGGCCAGGGTGAAGGGTGTGACCACGACCGGTTGGTTGTGGAGGGCGAACTCGATCATGCCCTGGGCCATCGGGACGTCGAGGCGGAGCGGCGAGTTGGTGTTGACCACAGTGATCAGCGACGGCTCCCGATCGATGGTCGCCTGGTCGACGCCGCGGGCGATCCGGGTCATCTCGATGCAGTCGATGTTGCGCTGGCGACCAAGGCTGTAGCAGTCCATGCCCTTGTCGGTCAGCGTGAGGATGTCGTGCGACGCCTCGAGGTGGCGCACCGAGGCATGGATGTCGACCGGCTCGACCGGGTAGCCCGGCACGTAGTGGACGATGTTGAGCATCTGCGCGAGCTTCAGCAGGTCGCGGAACCCCTCGCGGTCGCCGGTTCGGCGCACGCCGTTGCGATCGATGTAGTGCGGCGCGCTGGCCACGGTGCCGAAGGTGATCCAGTCGGCGCCCAGCCGGACATGGTGTGCCGGGTTCCAGCTGTGCAGGGTGAACTCGCTCGGCGCGCTGGTGATGCTGGTCTCGACGAGCTCGCGGGGGAGGCGCACACGCTTGGTGGCTTCATCGACGTCGGCCCCTGCAGCACGCATGATGCTGCGCGACTCCGGGCAGAGGAACTCCATGCCGATTCGCTCGAGGATGGTCAGCGACGCCTCATGGATCGACTCGAGCTCGTCGTCGGACACCACGCGGGTGTGGTTGAGCCGCATCCGCGGCTGGCGGAACGGCCGTTGCTCCGGGAGCCTCGGTCCGCCGCCCGCGCCGCGGTCGCGCCCACGACGACGCGGTGCCGCGTCCGGATCGCTCGAGGGGACAGGTCCGGCGTCGATCTGCGGCTCGCTCACGGTGCGCGACACTACACCGGCAGCCAGTCATTCCTTGTACGGTTGTGTGGTCAATCCGGCTGCGGAGTCGGCAGAGGGAGTCGCACGGTGAGCACCATCGTTGACATCAGGGCCACGCCGGTGAACGTCCCGATGCGGGCGCCCTACCGGTTCTCCTTCGGCACGCTCGCCAGCTTCACCACGACGATCATCGAAGTCGTCGACAGTGACGGGGCCACCGGCATCGGCGAGGCTCCGCATGGCGACCTCTCCGGCCTGATCGCACAGATGGCCCGCAACCTGATCGGCCGACCGATCGACGACCTGAACGGCTGTGAGGCGAGCTGCGTGGCGCAGACAGGGTTCAGCCTGTGGGACGACGCCGCCCGCGAACGACGCGCCTTCGGCGGTGTCGAGGTGGCCCTGTGGGACCTGCGCGCCCGCAGAGCTGGCCGACCGCTCGTCGACCTGTTGGGCGGCAGGGTCCGCGACGAGGTCGGCTTCACCGAGTACTTCGCCCTCCGGGTCGGCGCCGAGGAGACTCCGTCGGACGTGATCCGCTACTGCGAGCAGATGGCCGCCGAGCACCAGGCGCCGTGGTTCGAGGGCAAGCTCGGCGTGCTCGACGTCGAGACGGAGCTGGCGATGGTCGCCGACCTCGTCCGGGCCCTCGGCCCGGGCGCGGTGGTGCGGCTCGACGCCAACGGTGCCTACACCGTCCCCACGGCTCGACAGGTCGTTCGCCGGCTCGCCGACCTCGGAGTCGGCTGGCTCGAAGACCCGAGCCGCACGCTCGCCGAGACGGTGCGCCTGCGCGCCGACGGCGCACCGGTGTCCTTCTCGACCCACGAGGCCGACCTGCAGCGGGCGGCGCGGACCGGGGTTCCCGACGGGTTCTGCCTCGACATCACCGAGATGGGTGGTGTGCGCAGGACGCAGGACTTCCTACGTGCCTGCGCGGCGCTCGGCATCGACTTCTGGTGCTACAGCGGCGATGCGGGCATCATGACGGCGGCCTACCTCCATCTGACCGCAGCAGAGCCGTCGATGATCCGCCCTCACCAGAGCCTGTTCCGCTTCACCGGCGACGTCGTGGTGGCACAGGGGCACTGGTCACCGCGTGGAGGGCTCCTGCCGGTGCCGGAGGGCCCCGGCCTCGGCGTCGACCTCGACCCCGCAGCACTGCAGCGGATGCACGAGCGGTTCCGCCGGGAGGGCTCCATGGCGACGGCGATGAACGGGCCCGGCTACCGCCAGCAGTTCCGGCAGCAATGAGCCAGCACCCACCCGGGCGTCCATCTCCCCGCTGCACGAGCGCGGAGTAGGGTGCGCCCGTGGCCAGGACTCCCGACCTCGTGCGGCGTCAGGAACTGCTCGACCGGATCGTCGACTACCTCGCCGTGCACGGCCTGGCGCACGTCACGCTGCGCCCGCTCGCCACGGCGCTCGGCGTGAGCATCAACCGCCTCGTCCACCACTTCGGATCGAAAGAGGCGCTGATCGCCGCAGCGCTCGGCCGGGTCGTCGAGCTCCAGGCCGAGGTCCAGGACGGTTGGATGCGCAAGGACCCGGACATCACCCTCGCCGAGCTCCACCGCAAGTGGTGGCGTTGGATGAACGCCTCGCCGGAGAACCTCGCGCTCGTGCGCCTCGGCTACGAAGCCGCAGCGCTCGACACCACTGTGAGCGGGTTGCCCGGAGAGGTGCGCGCCGACCAGCTGGCCGTCTGGCGCAGAGGGTTCGAGAAGATGCTCGTCGCCGAGGGCCTCGACCCGGACCTGGCGCGCGTCGAGGCAGCGATCCAGAAGGTCTTTTTCACCGGCCTCGTCATCGAACTGGTGGCGACGGGGGAGAAGAAGCGGTTGACCCAGACCCTCGAGCCCTCCCTCGACCGACTCACCCGGCGTCTGGCGGCCGTCACGACCGCGACCGATCAGCGAGCCGCCTTCTCCTCTTCATAGGCGGCGATCGCCGTCAACTGGGCACCGAGGGTGGCATCGACCCAGCGTGAGCCTGCACCCACCACCCGGTCGTAGCTGGCCTGCGGCGCGGCGAGCTGACCGGTGAAGTGGGGCATCACCCGGTCGGCGAACAGCTCGTAGTGGCGCAACGTGGCGGGGAAGTCGGCGAGGTCGGCGCCGAGGAACAGGAACGCCCCGAACCCACCCGTCTTGTCGATGAGCCGCTCGATCTGCTCGATGGCCATCTCCGGGGTGCCGATGACCATCCTGCCGCTCTCGTTGGCGTAGTCGATGAACTCGTCGTAGTCCGACGGGGGTGGTGGGGCGCTCGGGTCGCCGGTGGGGATGATGTGGCTCAGATAGTCGAGCACCCACGTCAGCCCGTAGCGACAGTTCGCCTTGGCCTGCTCGAAGGTCTCGGCGATGTGCATCGGGCCCATCAGCCGCCACTGCTCCCGGGAAGCGGTGTGGCCGTGGCGAGCCGCCTCGTCCTGCCAGACGCCGAAGTTGTAGTCGAGCACCTGGAACCCGGCGGGCTCGGTGGCGGCGATCGAGAGCAGGCCGGTGCCGTAGCGGCCGGCCAACTTCGAGCCCGAAGGGCTGATCGACGACGCGACGACGACGTCGAAGTCGCTGTAGGGCCGCACCTGCAGCACGGCTTCGTTGCAGGTGAACCAGTCGGTCGTCACCGACACGGTCTCACCGGCGAACAGGCGCATGATGACGTCGAAGGACTCCTCCATCCGCGGGCGCTGCTGCATCGGGTCGATGCCGAGCATCGCGGCGTCGCTCGTGAGCTGGCCGGGCCCCGCACCGAACATCGCTCTCCCCCTCGTGAGGTGATCCAGCATGACGATGCGGTCCGCAAGGATGAACGGATGGTGGTAGGGGAGCGAGTTCACGCCGGTGCCGAGTTTGATGTGCTTG
>DAINND010000247.1:519-5005 GCA_036736065.1 Ilumatobacteraceae bacterium | reverse complement strand
CAGGTGAAGGTCATCGTCGGGAACTGCTAGCCGTCGAAGAAGTCGGCGCTCTTCAGATGGGCGTCGCGGCCGTCGTCGCCCGTGCTGACCGAGGCCATCTCGACCGTGGCGGTGGCGCTCGAGGCGAGCGGCTCGTCGGCGATGGTGAGCGCTCCACTGAACGTCGTGAAGCGGCCCCGCACCTTGGTGACCATCAGGTGGCGGGCGGTGAAGCCGACGGTCGAGTGCGACGGGTCGACGTTCCAGGTGCCTGGGGTGAGTGAGCTGAGCGGTGCGCCCATGGGGGTTCCTCCGTGTTCGGCCGACATGCGGCATTGTTGCGGTCACAAGCAATCTACAGCAGATTCATTGTGATCGCAACTTTTGCGCCTGACGACTACACTCTGTCCCGTGGCCTCCAGCGAACGAGCATCCTCGACAGGGCACGCCGAGCCCATCCGCTGGCTGAGCGACCCCGAGATGCGCGCCTGGCGGGGCTGGGTCGACACGATCGGCCCGCTCAGCGCAGCGCTCGAGGCCGACCTCGTCCCGTTCGGCCTGACCAACGGCGACTACGAGGTGCTCGCCTGGTTGAGCGAGTCGCCCGGTGCGCAGATGCGGATGTGTGACCTCGCCGAGCGGTTGCGCCTGTCGCCGTCCGGGCTGACCCGCCGCCTCGACGGCCTCGTCGGCACCGGGCTCGTGTCGCGCGAGCCCTCCGCCGACGACCGTCGGGTGATGCTGGCGCGCCTCACCCCGGCTGGTCGGGCCCACCTCGAGCGCACCGCACCGCACCACCTCGACAGCGTGCGGCGGCACTTCATAGACCTGCACGACCCCGACGAGATCGACGCGCTCGGACGCGCCTTCGACAAAGTGCGCGCCCACGTGCGCGGCGAGCAGGATGATCGATCATGACCGACCTCCTGCCACTCCCCCGGGGCTTTCGCGCCCATGTCGCCAACATCGGCATCAAAGACTCGACGGACGACTTCGTCGTGGTCGCCGCCGACGCTCCCTGCGCCGCTGCGGGTGTGTTCACCCGGAGCAGCTTCGCCGGTCCGAGCGTGCTCGTGAGCCGCCGCCACCTGGCCGACCACCGAGCCAGGGCCGTGGTGGTCATCTCGAAGAACGCGAACGTCGCGACCGGCCCCGAGGGGCTGGCCAACGCCGAGGAGGTCGTGGCAGGCGTCGCCCAGGCCCTGGGCTGCGCACCGTCCGACGTCCTCATCGCGTCCACCGGGGTGATCGGCCGCCAGTACCCGATGGAGCGGGTGCGCGCCGGGCTGGCCGCGCTCCCCTCCACGCTGCCGGGAACCGACGCGGCAGCCGTCGCCCGCGGCATCATGACCACCGACACGGTGCCCAAGACCCACGCAGCTCCCATCGCGGGCAGCACGGCCCGGATCGTGGGTGTCGCCAAGGGCGTCGGGATGATCGAGCCGGACATGGCGACGCTGATCACGTTGTTCTTCACCGACGCTGCGATCGACCCGACGGAGCTCGACGCGGTGTTCCGTCGAGTGATCGATCTCACGTTCAACTGCGTCTCCGTCGACACCGACACCTCCACCAGCGACACCGCGGTCGTCCTCGCGAGCGGCGCCGCCGGGCCGGTGAGCGCCGAGGCGTTCGAAGCCGCCCTGCACGAGGTCGCCCTCTCGCTCACCCAGCAGGTGGCGCGTGATGGCGAAGGCGCGGAGACGTTGATCGAGGTGCACGTCGATCGCGCCGCCGATCCGGCACAGGCCAAGCGGGTGGCCAAGGCCATCGTCAACTCACCGCTGGTGAAGCCCGCCGTGCACGGCGCCGACCCGAACTGGGGTCGGGTCGCGATGGCGGTGGGCAAGAGCACCACCGCCACCGAGGTCGACCAGACCCGGGTGACGATCCGCTTCGGGAGCCAGGAGGTCTACCCGGCTGCGGTCGATGCCGCCGGCCTCGACGCACTGGCGACCTACATGCGCGGCGACACGGTGCGCATCCACGTCAGCCTGCACGTCGGCTCGGCCGAGGCAACGGTGTGGGGTTGCGACCTCACCGACGGCTACGTCCGCATCAACGCCGACTACACGACGTAATGCTGCGGGCTCGTCGTCCGCTGCGCTTCCTCCTCGCGCCGCGTGCGGCTCGTCGCTGGCGCTTCCCTCGCCGCGGCTCACGGGACGTCGAAACGATCGCTGACTCGTTCAGCCGACTTGGACACCCTTCCAGAAGGCGATACGGCCGGTGATCTCCTTGGCGGCGTCCTTCGGCTCGGGGTAGTACCACGCTGCATCGGCGTTGGTCGCGCCATCGACCACGATGTCGTAGTAGCTGGCCGTGCCCTTCCATGAGCACACGGTCTGCTTCGCCGACTCCACGAAGTGCTCGCAGTTGATCGAGTCCTTCGGGAAGTAGTGGTTGCCCTCGACGACGACCGTGTCGTCGCTGTCGGCCAGGACGGCCCCGTTCCAGATCGCCTTCATCTCCGTCGACTGCCGATCACTTCGGTGGCATGCGGATGCCGCCGTCGACGCGGATCGTCTCGGCGTTCATGTAGCTGTTGGTGACGCACTCGACCACCATCGAGGCCAGCTCCTCCTGGAAGCCGAGGCGCTGCGGGAACAGCACGCCCTTCTGCAGGTTGGCCTTGAACGCCTCGCTCGCATCGCCTTGGCCGTAGATCGGGGTGTCGATCAGGCCGGGAGCCACGGTGTTGACGCGCACGCCGATGGCGGCGAGGTCACGGGCGATCGGCAGGGTCATCCCCACCACGCCACCCTTCGACGCCGAGTACGACGCCTGGCCGATCTGACCGTCGAACGCCGCCACCGAGGCGATGTTGACGATCGCGCCGCGCTCGCCGTACTCCAGCGGCTCGGTGGTGCTCATCGCCGTGGCCGCGAGGCGGATGCAGTCGAACGAGCCGACGAGGTTGATCGCCACGACCTTCTTGAACGCGTCGAGGTTGGCGGCCGACTCGTAGGTGCCGTCCTTGCCGACGGTGCGCTGCGCCCAGCCGATGCCGGCGGAGTTCACGAGCACGCGGAGCGGGCCCATGCTCTTGGCCATCTCGACGGCGTTGATGATGTCGTCGGTGTTGGTGACATCGACCTTGCAGAACGCGCCACCGATCTCATCGGCGAGCGCCCGGCCCTTGTCCTCCTGGAGGTCGGCGATGACGACCTTGGCCCCCTTGGCCGCGAGCAGACGGGCCGACGCGGCTCCGATCCCCGAGGCTCCACCTGTGACGATTGCGCTTGCACCTGAGATGTCCATGCCCTGGACGTTATGCCGTCTCCCGGCGCTCGGCCCAAGCGGAGCTGACCTCCGGGCCATCGACATCCGGTACGGTGCCGCCCATGGGAGGACCGCTCGAAGGGTTCACGGTGGTGGAGGCCTGCCAGATGGTGGCCGGGCCGCTCGCCGGCACGCTGCTCGCCGACCTCGGCGCCGAGGTGATCAAGGTCGAGGCGCCGGGCGGTGGTGACCGCATGCGGCACCTGGGCCACCGGGCACGCGGGATCGGGGCGCTGTGGGCCGGGGTCAACAGGGGCAAGCGTTCGGTCGTGCTCGACCTGCAGCAGCCCGAGGGCGTCCAGGTGCTGACCGAGATCGTGGCCGGCGCCGACGTGTTCATCCAGAACTTCCGACCCGGGGTGACGCGACGGCTCGGCATCGACGAAGACGCCCTGCGTCGCGTGCGCCCGGACCTCGTCTACGTGTCGGTGAGCGGCTTCGGCGAGACGGGCCCCTACATCGACCAGAAGAGCTACGACTACGTGATCCAGGCGCTGTCGGGCATGGCGGCAGTGCAGGCCGACCCGGCGACTGGCGACCCACAGCTCGTGCGCAACATCGTCATCGACAAAGTGACCGCCCACGTCGCCGCGCAGAGTGTGATGGCCGCGTTGATCGCCCGGCTCCGCGGGCACGGCGGCCAGCACGTGCGGCTCTCGATGATCGACGTCGCACTGTCGTTCCTCTGGCCGGACGGGATGATGCAGCACGCGCTGCTCGACACCGACGAGGTGACCCCCGGGCCGCACATGGCCGACGGTTACCGCGTGCGTCGCGCCCGCGACGGGCACCTGGCGCTGATGGCCACGTCGGAGCGACAGTTCCCGGGATTGTGCGCCGCGCTCGGCACCGAGCACTGGCTCGCCGACGAGCGCTTCGCGACCCTCGCCGCACGCGAGGCCAACGCAGCCGTGCTCGACGAGCTGATCGATGCCGAGGTCGGTCGGCATGCCGCAGCCGACCTGGTCGCCCGGCTGCAACGTGAAGACGTGCCCTGCGCGATCGCCAACCCGGACGATCGGGTGCATCTCGACCCGCAGGTGGTCCACAACGGCATCGTCACCGAGCACGAGCGGCCCTGGCTGGGACGGGTGCGCGAGGTGCGACCACCGGTGCGCTACTCGGCGACGCCGACCGCCCTCGGTCGCCATGCGCCAAGGCTCGACGAGCACACCGACGAGGTGCTCACCGAGCGCGGCCGCAGCCCGGAGCAGATCGCCGATCT
>DAINND010000247.1:0-459 GCA_036736065.1 Ilumatobacteraceae bacterium | reverse complement strand
GGGCTCGCGACGCTGCCCCGGAAGCGTCAGAACAGCGAGCCCTGGCCGGTCGGCGGCGACGCCTCGCGGTCCGGGGTGACGTCGAACGGACCAGCCGCTGCAGCCACGGCGAGGCGGTCGACGAGATCGTTCATCGGTTCGCCGGAGTGCCCCTTGACCCATCGGAACTCCGGTCGGCGCTCCTGGTAGAGCTCGATCAGCGGCTTCCAGAGGTCGGTGTTGGCGACCGGCTCCTTCTTCGCGTTGCGCCACCCGTTGGCCTGCCAGCGCACCCACCACCGGTCGCGGAAGCAGTTCACGACGTAGGTCGAATCCGACACGATGACCAGCGCGCCGTCCAAGCTGCGCAGCGCCTCGAGCACGGCGCGGATCTCCATCCGCTGGTTGGTGGTGCGTGCCTCGCCCCCGGCTCCTCGCACGGCGCCGTCGGGCGCCGCGGCCCACGCCCCACCGCCCGGC
>DAINND010000246.1:0-5007 GCA_036736065.1 Ilumatobacteraceae bacterium | reverse complement strand
AGGCGCTGCTGCTCGGCTACGAGGAAGCCCTCACCCGCCAGGACTCGCTCACCGGAGGCTGGTACGACTGCTCCGCGCACATGCTGTGGATCGGCGAGCGCACTCGCGAGCTCGACGGCGCCCATGTCGAGTTCCTGCGCGGTGTGGGCAACCCGATCGGGTGCAAGGTGGGCCCCACCACCACCCCCGACTACGTGATCGAGCTCTGCGAGCGCCTCAACCCGTCGCGCATCCCCGGGCGGCTCACGCTGATCAGCCGCATGGGTGCGGGCAAGGTCGAAGCCAGCCTCCCAGTCCTGCTGCGCGCCGTGCGCGAGGCGGGCCACCCGGTGGTCTGGGCGTGCGACCCCATGCACGGCAACACCTACACCTCGAGCACCGGGCACAAGACCCGCAAGTTCGACGACATCTGCGCCGAGATCGACGGCTTCGTGCGCGCCCATCACAGCGAGGGCACCTGGCCGGGCGGCATCCACGTCGAGCTGACGGGCGACAACGTCACCGAGTGCGTCGGCGGCGCCGACAAGATCGCCGACGATCAGCTCGCCGATCGCTACCAGACCGTGTGCGATCCGCGCCTGAACGCGCGCCAGAGCCTCGACCTGGCGTTCCACGTCGCCGAGTCGCTCCGTTCCAGCGGCCTGGCCTGAGCCGGTCGACCTGCCGATCGTGCGGGCGCTCGAGCTGACCGCGGCCTGGCCGGTCGACCACGTGAGCGCCGGAGCCATCGTCGCCGGGCACGGGCACGCAGCCTCGCTGCACCGGGTGGGCGACCCGTCACGTCCCTACCGCATCGCATCGATCAGCAAGCCGCTCACCGCATGGGCGGTGCTCGTCGCCGTCGAGGAGGGGACCATCGGGCTCGACACACCGGTCGGCCAGCCCGACTGCACGCTGGCGCACCTCCTGGCGCACGCCGGCGGCTACAGCTTCGACGGACCGGACCCGGTGAGCCCTCCCGGCCGTCGGCGCATCTACTCGAACACCGGCATCGAGCTCGCCGCGGCCGCCGTCGCCGACGCGGCCGGCATGCCCTTCGAGCAGTACCTGCGCGAGGCGATCCTCGAACCGCTCGGGATGCACGGCACCGCCTTGCGCGGCTCACCTGCCCACGCCATCTGGAGCACGCTCGACGACCTCCTGCGCTTCCTCGCCGAGGTCGTCCACCCGACGCTGCTCGCCACGAGCACCGTCGCGCTCGCCACGGCACCCTTCCTGCCCACCCTCGCCGGCATCGTCCCGGGCATCGGGCGCTTCGATCCGTGCCCGTGGGGCCTCGGCTTCGAGATCCACGGCGACAAGCACCCGCACTGGATGGGCACCCGGAACAGCGCGACGGCGTTCGGGCACTTCGGGGGGTCGGGCACGATGTGCTGGGTCGATCGAGACGCCGTCGACGGCTACGACGTCGCTGTCGTGGCGCTGACCGATCGTGACTTCGACGACTGGAGCATCGACGCCCTGCGCTGCTGGCGCGAGGTGAGCGACGCCGTGATCGACGAGGTCGCCGCGCGATGACCTACCGGCCGGGCGATCGGGTGCGCGTCGTGACCACCGGCGACGACGGGCTGCCGCTCGTCCGCTATGGCTGCGTAGGCGGCATGGCCGGGCGCGACGGCCCGGTCGTGGTGATGCTCGACGGGGAGTTGGGCGGTGATGTGCTCGACCCGAGCGAGGTCGAGCTGGTGACCGTGACCCGCCTCGAGCTCTGCCTCTCCGGCGACGACCTGATGGACGATGACGGCCTGCGCCGCGGCCTGGTCGGCCTGTGGTGCGCCGAGGCAGACGCAGCCGGCCTCGACATCGAAGCCCTGCACCCGCTCACCGAGGCGCTGCGCGACTCGAGCGACTCGTGGGCGCTGGCCGAGCTCACCGCCGGAGGTGAGCACTACGTGCTGCGCGCCGTGCGCACCCCGAACGAGCCCGGAACGGTGCGGCTACGGGCCGACCGGCCGAACCGGTGGGACTGGTGAGCGACAACGGCAACGTGGGTTGGCGCGTCCTGCTGTTCGCCGCAGTCGCGATCGGGGTGGCCAACAGCGTCGTCTACGGCCTGCTCGGCAACCTGCAGGACACGTACGGTTTCGGCGACTCCGGGCTCGGCCTCATCGCCGGAGTCGGCCTGCTGGCCAGCTTCATCAGCCAGCTCACCCTGGCGCCGATCGCCGACCGCGGGCACACCCGGGCCTTCGTCGCGGGTGGCCTGGCACTCGCCTTCCTCGGCAGCGTGCTGTTCGCCGTGTCGTCGACCCTCCCGCTGTTGGTCCTGGCCCGTGCCGTCGTGGGTGTGTCGAACGGCCTGTTCATGCCGGCGTCGCGCGCCATCGCGGCGAGCATCGACCCGCGCCGCGCCGCGGAGCGGATCGGAACGCTGAGCGGCGTCGAGTTCGCTGGATTCATCGTCGGGCCACTGATCGGCGGCGTGCTGGTGGAGCCACTCGGTGTGCGCTGGCCGTTCGCGCTGTGCGGGATCGGCGCGGGGATCGGAGCGCTCGTGCTGTCGCGACTGCCCCTACCCGAACTGCCCCGGTCGACCGAGGTGCACCGCCTCAGCTTCGACCTGTTGCGCATCCGCGGCATCCGGGTGGGCGTGGTGGCCTGGATGGCGCTGTTCATCCCCGTCGGGGTCTACGACACGATCCTCGACCGCTACTTCACCGACCTCGGTGCCGGCGAATGGATGATCGGCCTCGGGTTCCTGCTCTACGGCACGCCGTTCGCCCTGCTCACCACGCTCGGCGGCCGTCTCGCCGATCGCCACGGCGCCTTTCGCCAGTGCATGCTGGCCCTCCCCGGCGTGGTGCTCATCACGGCCCTCTACGGCGTGCTCGGCAACGTGTGGGCGCTGATGCCACTGTTCATCGTCGAAGGCGTGGCCCAAGCGCTCGGCGTGCCCGCGGCCGCAGCGCTCGTGGCTGCGGCCGCCCCGGTCGGACGAGCGGCCGCCGCGCAGGGCCTCGCGGGCGCGATCAACCAGGCCGCAGCGGCGATCGTGGCGTTCAGTTCGCCTGCGGCATACTCACGCTGGGGCGGGCAGGGCACATTCCTGCTCACCGCCCTGCTGGTGCTCGTGGTGACCCTCGTCGCTGCGACGCTGCGCGTGCGCGCCGCCCGGCCCGAGCCACCGCCCGTCGTCGTCAGCTGAGCCGTTCGACGATCATGGCCATGCCCTGGCCGCCGCCGACGCACATGCTCTCCAGGCCGAAGGTCTTGTCCTCCCACTGCAGGCCGTTGATGAGCGTCGTCATGATGCGCGCGCCGGTCATGCCGAACGGGTGGCCGAGCGCGATCGCCCCACCGTGGATGTTGAGCTGGCGGTCGATGTCGATGCCGAGATGCTTCGCCGACCCGATCACCTGGCAGGCGAACGCCTCGTTGATCTCGACGAGGTCGATCTGATCGATCGACATGCCGGCCAGCGCCAGCGCCTTGCGGCATGCCTCGATCGGGCCGAGGCCCATGATCTCCGGGTTGAGGCCGGACACACCCGACGACACGATGCGGGCCAGCGGGGTGAGGCCGAGCTGCTTGGCCTTGGTGTCGCTCATCACGAGCACTGCGGCGGCGCCATCGTTGAGCGGGCAGGCATTTCCGGCGGTGACGGTGCCGTCGGGGCGGAACGCCGGCTTGAGCTGGCTCACGCCCTCGTAGGTGGTGCCTGGCCGCGGGCCGTCGTCGGTCGAGACGACGGTGCCGTCGGCGAGCGTCAACGGCGTGATCTCGCGCTCGAAGAAGCCCTTCTCGACGAACTCACAGGCAAGGTTCTGGCTGCGCACGCCGAAGCGGTCCATCTCCTCGCGAGAGATGCCCTCGGCCTCGACCACGTTCTCGGCCGTCTGACCCATCGCGATGTAGATGTCGGGCAGGCCGACCGGAGGGGTCCACGCACCCTGGCCTCCCTGCGACCGGGCCGCGGTGCGCGTGCCGGCCTCCTTGAAGACGGGGTTCGGCGCCATGTCCGACGCCCCACTCATGTACCGGCTGACCGTCTCGACGCCACCGGCCACGAAGCAGTCGCCCTCGCCCGCCTTGATCGCATGGAACGCCATGCGGATCGTCTGCAGGCTGCTCGAGCAGTAGCGGTTGACGGTGACCCCGGGGATGTCGTCGTACCCGGCGAGCACGCTGATGACGCGGGCGATGTTGAAGCCGCCCTCGCCAGCCGGCTGACCGATCCCCCACATCACGTCGTTGACGTCACCGGCTTGGACCTGGGGCGCCTTCTCCATGAGCGCCTTGAGGATCTGCGCACTCATGTCGTCGGGGCGCAGCGACGTCAGGGATCCCTTGTTGGCCCGACCGATCGGGCTGCGGGCGGTGGCGACGATGACTGCTTCGGGCATGTGACGATCCTTCCGAGCTCGCGCTTGACCGCGCGGTCAAGTCACTGGTCCAGAGCGTATCGCGAGCGACGCAGCGCTGTCAGCGTGCGTCGACGACGCGGAAGGCTTCGGCGGCTCGGCCCTCGGGGAGACCGAAGCGTGCCGCGGTGGCCGCGGCCCACTCGCGCACCACTCGCTCGGTCCGCTGGCGGTCGACGTGCTGGCTCTCGTGGCACAGCAACGCCTCGATCTTGCGCTCCACCTGCGCCGTGATGTCGACGTGGTCGCCCGCCGAGGGATGCCCCATCACCCACACCTCGCTGACGCTCCACGGCTCGAGGCCCGCCTCGAGCAGGCCGGGGAAGGCGAACGGGTTGCGCGCGTCCGGGTAGACGGCGCACAGCGTCGCCTCACCGGCTGCCAGATGGTCGGGATGGCTCGCATAGATGCGGTCGAGGTTGCGATCCGGCGACTGGCAGATCACCACCTCGGGACGCACCTCGCGGATCACCCGGCTCACGGCCTCGCGCAACGCCAGGTCGGCCACCACCCTGCCGTCGGGGAGCCCCAGGAAGACGAGGTGCTCGCCGCACACGACCTTCGCTGCGTACGCCTGCTCCCTGCGACGCAGCGCCGCCCTGGCCGACCGCCTGCTCGAGCGGTCGCAGCCGCCCGAGTCGCCGTC
>DAINND010000245.1:0-5011 GCA_036736065.1 Ilumatobacteraceae bacterium | reverse complement strand
CGCTGCGCAGCCTCGACCTGCTCGGTCTCCAGGTGCAGCGGGCGATCGACGATTCTCAGGTCGACCTGGATGTCACGTCCGTGACGTGTGCGGTCTGGGCCCTCTGTCACGGCGCCACCTCCATCGAGCTCGACCATGCGATGTCGATGGTCCCCGATCCGGAGGCCGGTCTCGAAGCCGCCATTCGAGCACTGCTCCGGGGCTTCTCCATCGGCACGGCCTGAGCGCGGTCGCCCCGGCAGCGAGCCGGACGAGTGGTGCCCCTGCGGCCGAGCCGTCGGTCTCGGTTCCGCCGAGCTCATCTGTCGTGCCCACGGGCTGGCCTGGCTATAACGATGATATAGCATAGGCACATCAGTCAGACGCGGAGGGATCCATGAGACGAGCACCTCGGTCACCTGTGGGTGACCAGCCCCATGAGCTCACACAGCCAGTCGTCATCTGCGGAGCCGGACCAGTCGGGTTGGCGATGGCTCTCGAGTTGGCGAGGTTCGACGTCCACTCCATCGTGCTCGAGCGGCACCCCGGGACCGCCGTCCACCCCAAAGCGAGGAACATCAACACGCGGACCATGGAAGTAGCCCGCCAGTGGCACGGCAGGGCGGCACAGCGGCTTCGGCAACTCGACCTCCCGGAGGGTTGGACGTCGCAGATCGTCTACACCCGGACACTCGCGGGCGAGGAGTACGGGAGGGTCAGCACACCCGGGTTCTCCGGACCGGGGGATCACATCAGTCCTGAGCGACCGGTCCTCAGTTCGCAGGACCGGAGCGAGCCGGTGCGCCTCCGAGCCGCGATCGCCTCGGGGTAGGTGACCGTGCGGTTCGACGCCGAGGTGATCCGAGCCCACCAGGAAGAGGACCAGGTCCGTGTTCACGTACGTGATCGATCGAACGGGGACGAGTACGACATCTCGAGCCCCTATCTCGTCTCGGCCGACGGGGCTGCCAGCCGAACCCGTGAGGCATTGGGGATCCCCCTCCTCGGGCGCGCAGCTGGCAGCCACAACATCAACGTCCACTTCCGCGCCGACCTGTCTCCGTGGACCGACCACCGCCGTGGCGTGATGTACTGGGTGGCCGACACCGGTCACCGCGGCGTCTTCCAACCGCTCGACGGATCCGATCGATGGCTCTGCCAGATCTCCTACGACGGCGACGCCAGCACCCGCGACAGCTTCGACGCCGAGCGCTGCATCCGTTGGATCAGACAGGCTGTCGGCGACGCGAACGTCGATGTCGATGTGCTGGCGATCACGCCGTGGATCATGAACGTCCTGGTCGCCGAGCACTTCCGGCACGGACGGATCTTCCTCGTCGGTGACGCAGCGCACCAGATGCCCCCGACCGGTGGCTTCGGGATGAACACGGGGATCCAGAGCGCACACAACCTCGCCTGGAAGTTGGCGACGACACTGTCGGGCAATGCCGGACCCGCACTGCTCGACTCGTTCGAACAGGAACGCCACCCCGTCGCCACATGGAACGCGCAGCGGTCCTTCGACAACTCGCGATCGGTCTGGGCGGTCGCCCAAGCTGGCAGAGGTGAGCACCCGGACGGGCTCTCACCCGGCGAAGCCGTCGCGCGCACCCACCGCTACGGGAACTTCGCCGGGATGGAGTTCGGCCACGTCTACGACAGTGGCGTGATCATCCCTGATGGAACCGACGCCCCAGCACTGTCCGACCCCGTCGGGGACTACGTTCCCGTCGCTCGTCCCGGACATCGTGGACCGCATGCCTGGATCAGCCATCGGGGCAGGACGATCTCGACGCTCGACACGGTTCGGCACGGTTTCGCGCTGTTGTGCTCGAGCACCCGGCCCTGGGTGGCACTTGCGGTCGAGCACGACGTCCGTCCGTTCACCATCGATGAGCGACACGTACAGGAGGCATTCGGTCTGGGTGACGACGGGGCCGTTCTGCTCAGACCCGACGGCTACGTGGCGGCACGCTGGCAGCATGACCCGGGAGCGAGCGTCGCCGCCGAGTTCCGTGCCACGGTGAGACGCGCACGCGGCTGGTCGTGAGCCGCGCCGCCGAAGTGCGTCGCCATCGCCAACTGCGGCCTCGAGGTACGGCTCGACGGGCGCTCCACCACGCTGGTGACGCACCTCCACCGACGACCTGGTGGGCGAGGGGGGAGTAGCCAGCCGGTTGTTGGACACGGGTCCAACAGTGTCCTTACCAGTTCCATTTCGCCGCGCATGCGGTGAGGTCGTCACGTTTGCGACCCGCATCGCAACCGTCATGATTGCGCAGAGCGCCCAGAAGGGTGCCCTGTTGGAGTTCCCGGCGAACGCCGACGATGGTGTTACCGAGCGCCGCGAGCCGGCAATCGCTGGTGGTCGGAGCGCTGTCCACTGAACGGAGTCCGCTGCCCTCCCACCTCAACGCGATGACAGACTTTGTCATGAGGTCGTAGGATCAGACCATGTCGACGATGAACGTGTCGCTCCCCGAGGAACTCCGCAGCTTCGTGGACGCACAGGTCGAAGATGGCCGGTACGGCTCGACCAGCGAGTACGTCCGCGAACTGATTCGACGCGATCAGGACCGCCAGCGTCTGCGTTCGCTCCTCGAAGACGGGGCCCGTTCCACTCTGGGGCCAACTGCAAACGATGCCTTCTTCGTGGGTCTGCGCAACCGGATCCACGCCGCTGGCTGATCAGTGGCCAAGCCTGTCCAACTGCGAGCCGCCGCCGCGAACGACATCGAGCGCGCCGTCGACCACTACCTCGCCGAGGCTGGCGTCGACCTCGCCGCAAGGCTCGTCGACGCCATCGAGCGAGGTTTCAGCAGGCTCGCCCGACAGCCGCACATCGGCTCACTCAGGTTCGCGTACGAGCTCGGCATCCCAGATCTTCGGTCCTGGCCCGTGCACCGATTCCCCTACGTCATCTTCTATGTCGAACAGCAAGAGCGACTCGACGTCTGGCGCGTGCTGCACGTACGTCGAGACATTCCCTCAACCATTGCAACGTAGAACGGCTAAGTGAAGCCCACGGAGATGGTTGGAGGCTCGGGTTCTCAGTTTCCAAGCCTGGTCTGGGTTCAGCTCACATGACCCACACGAGACACGTCCGGACACCCAGTGGTTCGGCTTGACTCTCACCGTGGAACAGAGTTGGAGACTGTCGCTGGAATGTTCACCATCGGAGATTTCGCAACGTTCACCCAGGTGTCGATCCCTGCGCTTCGGCTGTGGGACCGGCGACGGATCCTCATCCCCGCCCGCGTCGACCCGTCCACCGGCTACCGCTACTACAGCGCGGAGCAGGCCGCACTCGTCCAGCGCATCGTGGCACTCAAGGAGTTCGGCTTCACGCTCGCTCAGATCGGATCGATCCTGGCCGACCCACCCAGCACCGACGTGATCGCTGGGATGCTGAGAATGCGTCGTGACGAGGCCGATGCCGATCGGCGGCGTGCCGAGGATCGGATCTGGGCGATCGAAGCGAAACTCCGCGTCCTCGACAGGAGTACCGAGATGATCAACGTCTACGACGTGGTGCGTAAGGTCGCACCTGCGATCCGGCTCGCCACGGTGTCACGGCGGCTCCCGCCGACAGAGCCCGATGCACATCAACTGTTCGTCGTGTTCGGTGAGCTGTTCGCTGAACTCGGCCAGCGACTCGCCTCAGACCGGATCACACCGATCGGTCCAGCATGGAGCCTGTACGACCGTGCCGACGACGACGGCATCGTGGTACACGCTGGGTTACCCATCCCCGATGACGCCGTGTCTACGCCGGGTGTCCTCGTTGTGAGTCGGCCCGAGGCGGACGTTGCTTCCACAATGCACTTGGGAGATGTTGCCGAGATGGCAAACGCCTATACGGCACTCATGGAATGGCTCGAGGCTCGCTCGCTACGCCCCCAGGGTGGGGCCGCAGAGATCTCTCTGGTGTGGGACCCCGAGCATCCGGACCGCAACGTGACCGAACTCCAGATCACCATCGCATCGGAGGGTTGACACATGGCGATGACACCCCGCCAGAAGTACGAACGCAACACGGTGGCGCACACCAAGATCCTCGACTCGCCGTTCGCCGGAATTCCAGCCGGTGCCCGTCTCCACATCTCCACACCACGCGATCTCGACGCACGCATCCGCAGGATCCCTTTCGGCTCCACGCTCACCGTGTCGGCGCTGCGAGATGAGATGGCGCGCGACCACGAGGCCGACGCCACGTGTCCGGTCACGACCGCAATCCACCTCCGCACCATCATCGAACTCGCGATGGGCGAGTTGTCCACCGGTACGGCGATCGATGACGTCACTCCGTTCTGGCGCGTCGTGGAACCCGACAGCACACTGGCACGCAAGATCGACGGCTCGTGCGACGTGATCGACGCTCGGCGACACGCCGAACGAATCGGCGATCGCTGAACGATTCTCGGCCTCATGTGAGGTACCGGGGCCATCAATACATGGCACAGCGCCATGAATTGATGGCCTGAAAAACATGCCGGCCACCTCCGTGACTCCTGGCACCTTGGCCGACTGGCTGATGGCGCGCGGGCAGCACGTCGTCACCACCGACGAGGTGGCTCGCCTCGTCGGCGTCCAACCGGACATCGTGTCGGTGCGCCTGCAACGTGCCCACGAGGCCCACAAGATCGTGTCGGTCACCAAGGGTGCGTGGGTTCCCGTGCCGCCGGAGTACCGAACCGCCGGCACACCGCCACCGCTCCACTACATCGATCCCCTGATGCGTCATCTCGGCCACCCCTACTACGTGGGACTGCACTCCGCAGCCAGACTCCACGGCGCCTCGCATCAGGTGCCGATGGTGCTGCAGGTCGTCACCCCAGCCCTACTTGGGGATCGCCGCATCGGCCGCAGTCGGCTCGAGTTCGCGCGCCGATCGATGACAGCACATCGCCCGACCGTCGAATGGACCGTGCCGACAGGGAGCGGCAGCATCGCCTCACCCGCCGTGACCGTTCTCGATTTGGTCGAAGCCCCCGCATCGGGCGTCGGACTCGGCATCGTTGCAACCGTGATC
>DAINND010000244.1:0-5026 GCA_036736065.1 Ilumatobacteraceae bacterium | reverse complement strand
AGTCGCGCAGCGTGTCGTTCGTTGCGGCGTAGATCTCGTCGAAGTCGAGGCTCACGGTCATGTCGAGCAGGTGGCGCACGGTGCAGTCGGCGAACCCGCTGTCGGCGACCTCGGGCAGCACGTCACCCACCAGGGCGTCCGGATCGAGGCCGCAGCGGTCGACCACCAGCCCGGTGAGCAGCCCGGTCACCGACTTGGTGACCGAGAACACCAGGTGGTTGGTGGTCGGCGTGAGGTGGCCGGCGTACTGCTCGTGCACCACCACCCCGTCGCGCAGCACGATCAGGCCGTCGCCGCTGCTCTCGTCGAGCCATCCGCCGATGCTGCGCTCCACACCGTCACCAGCCGTGAAGGTGAGCTCGGCCAGACCGCGGTCGAGCGCCGTCGGCAGGTGCCACATCCGCTCCGGGTCGCGCGCCACCACGGCCGTGGGCACCACTTCGCGCATGTGGTTGATGCCCCAGCGGTTGAACGGCGCCGTGCGCCAGTTGGCCAGGGTGACCTGCTGGCCCGGCGCCGGCGGGAAGGTGTCCATCAGTGGTGGTCGCGGCGGTGTCATCGGTTCGATCGTGGCACACCCATCGACTGGTGCAACTCAGTCACCCGCCCCGAGCACATCGCCGAGCATGATCTGCCCCACCCACCCGGTGCCCACCGAGGGGACGAAGTTCGCGTCGTACCCGGCCATCCACAACTGCCCGTCCTCCCAGGGCGCCATCTGCAGGGCGCGCACGGCCACGAAGGCCTGACCACCCTGCACCGGGTCGTCGATGGCAGCCGCAGGCGTGGCCTCACCGGCCAGGCACCAGAGCGACCACCGTGGCTCGCTGCGGCCATCGGTGTCGTCGCGCCGCAGGAGACAGGCCTGGGCATCGAAGGTGCGCTGCGGCTGGCAGGTCCGCGTGATGGGACATGCGCCGAGCGCGTAGCTCCACTCCACGCCGGTGAGGTGCACGCCGTCGGCGACCTGCAGCAGATCGTTGTAGGCCGGGATGACGTAGTCGACCGAGCCCGGTCCTGCCTCGGTCAGGTCGTGGCCCCAGTCGCGCAACGTCGCGGCGATCACGGCGGCGATGTCGGCCTCGAGCACCGGCTCGAGGGCATCCCCATCGAGGGTGTCGAAGCGCAGCATCGTTCCCGGCCCCTCGCGACCGAGCAGCAGCGCGTCACCGGTGGCCCGACGCACGCAGGTGATGCCGCGCAAGCCGCTGTTGTCGGCATTGTCGTCGGGGTCGCGGTACACCTCGGTCCAACGCGCGGCACCGTCGGCGACCGCCCCATCGACGCGTCGGTAGAGCGAGGTGCGCACGGTCACCCATGCCGCTCCCCCGCACGAGGCGAAGCCGGTCACCTTCTGGTCGAGGCCGTCGCCGGCAACCACCAGCTCAGGGGTCGCCGACCACACGATCGTGCGGCCAGCAGCGTCCCACTGGCCGCGCAGCACTCCGGTCGGGCGGACCCCGGCATAGAACGCGAACACATCACCCTCGTCGTGCGCGCCCAGCGAGCGGACGTCGGAGGGGCTGTCGGGGAGGATGAACCCGTCGACCAGGCGCTCGGCGTCGCCGACCATCCAGCGCAGCGCGGACACACCGTCGGCACGGGTCTGCGTGACGAGCACGTCGACCGGGGTACCGTCGGCGTGACGCGCAGGGACGGTGAAGCGCTGCAGCGCCATCACTCGCAGCTGGTCGGTCTGCTCGACCACCTGCCACGGGTCGTCGGCGCCACGCCGCCGCAGCAGCGCACCACCGACGGGCTCAGGGGCCATCCACTGGCTCGTCGTCGACCACAGGCTGCCGGCATGCGCCACCAGCGTGGTGACCTCGGACGTCGCAGCCATCGCTCCTCCGAGTGCGGCGAGCAACTCGACCTCCGCGTCGATCGCCGACGGATCGACGGAGACCGCCGGCGGCGTCGTCGCAACTGGCGCGACTGACGCGGTCGGCGCCGGAGCAGTTTCGATGGGCGCCGTGGTCGAAGGCTCCACGTCCTGTGTGCTGGTCGCGCCCGTCGCCGTCGTTCCGCCACCGCTGCACGCCGTCGCGGCGAGCATCGTCGCCAGCACCAACAGGCGACCCAGCATCACCCGATGCACGCTCACGACACTCATGGTACGACGCGCTGGTCAGCGCCAGCAGGACCGCTGGGCGCCTAGCCTTCGTCGTCCAGCCCGGCTCGGAAGCGGTCGAGCTCCTCGGGGCGCATCGACACCTGGTGCTCCGCAGCCGGGTAGGCGCCGGAGCGGACGTCGTCGACGAGCTCGCGGAAGGCGCCGACCGACTCGGCGTAGAGCCGACGGTGCTCGCTCGCGAAGTCCCGGTAGACCTTGGCGTGGCGCGGCACATGGCCCTCGTTGTCGCCCAGCACATCGGTGGCGAACAGGTACTGCACGTCGGCGGCCGGCCCCGCTCCCATGCCGATCACGAGCATCTTCGTGCGCGCACAGATGGCCTCGGCGACCTGGTGGGGGACGACCTCCATCTCGACGGCGAAGGCTCCGCAGTCCTCGTAGCGACGCGTGGCGGCCAGCACCTCGGCGGCCTCGGCAGCCGTCTTGCCGACGGCGCGCATGCCGCCGGTCCAGGTGCTGCGATAGGGCACCAAGCCCACATGGCCCACGACGGGAACATGCTCGTCGGCCAACACCTCGACGGTGTCGAACCCGTACGAGCAGTAGACCGCGTCGGCGCCGATCTCCTGCAGCCGGTAGGCCTCGCGCAACACCTCGAACGGGCCGGCCGGGCCGTAGAACGGCAATCCGAACGTGATGAACGCATCCGGAGCAGCGGCGCGGATGCGGGCGAGCTTGTCCGAGCCGACCTCTGGCCACTCGGCCGCCACGAGCATCTCGACGCCCGCCTCGGCGCACGCTCGCGCCTCGGTGGCGTTGCGCACGTAGACCTGGGTGCGCCGGTGCACACCCTTGCCGTCGAGCAGTTCCCGCACCGTCAGTCGCGCCATGTCGACATCTCCTCCCACAGCTGATCGACCCGTGACGCGAGGGCCACCAGGTCGGCATCGTTCACCACGACGGCATGGGCCACCGCCCGCCGTTCGGCGTCGGTGGCCTGCGCAGCGATGCGCGCCCGCACGTCGGGCTCGGCCATCCCCCGCTGGACGGCTCGCCGCACGCGCAGCTCTTCGGGTGCCTCCACCACGACGACGTGCGAGTACGAGTGCCGCGGGTCGCCGCGACCGAGGTTGCTCTCGACCAGGATCGCCATGTCGAGCACGACGATCGAGTCGCGCGGCAGCTCGTCGAGCCGCTCGGCCAGCTCCGCATTGATCGCCGGATGGCTGATCGCGGTGAGGCGCGCGAGCGCGTCGGCATCACCGAACACGGCACGGGCGAGCGCCGCCCGGTCGATGTGCCCGTCGGGACCGGTCACGCCCGGCCCGAAGGCGTCGATCACCGCAGACTCGGCCCGACCGCCCGGAGCGATCACCGCACGGCCGAGGCCGTCGACATCGATGACCGTCGCCCCCTTCGCCGCGAGCAGGCCGGCAACGGTCGACTTTCCCGACCCGATGCCGCCGGTCAGCCCCACGATGAGCACACCGGCACGGTAGCCGCTCGTGTCCGAAGGTCCCTCCCGCACGAGCGCCTCCCTGCACTACCCTCCCTGGATGCTCCCTCCCGCACAGCGTCGACGTTCCCGCACCATGGGCGGTGTCGCAGTCGCCGCGACCGCCATCGTCACCGGTTCGGTCGCCACATCAGCGCCGCAGGCAGCAGCCACCTCGGCCGGAGTGGTGATCAACGAACTGCACTACAACCCGGCCGACGACCTCCCCTCGAGCGAGTTCATCGAGCTGCACAACGCCGGCGCCACGGCGGTCGACCTGAGCGGGTGGAACTTCACGGGCATCACCTACACCTTCCCGGCAGGGACCTCGCTCGGAGCCGGCCAGTTCCTCGTGCTGCGTTCGGGCCAATACACGGGCGGGCTGTCGAACGGCGGTGAGCGCATCCGGCTGCGCAACGCCTCCAACACCGTGATCGACCAGATCGAGTACGACGACGTCGGGCTGTGGCCGGCGATGGCCGACGGCGAGGGG
Source organism: Ilumatobacteraceae bacterium (assembly GCA_036736065.1). Taxonomy (GTDB): domain Bacteria; phylum Actinomycetota; class Acidimicrobiia; order Acidimicrobiales; family Ilumatobacteraceae; genus VFMC01. The sequence goes on along the minus strand of DAINND010000244.1, from coordinate 964 downwards.
CCGTCGCTCGAGCGGCGCGACCCGCTGGGCCCCACCCAGAACCCGGGCAACTGGGTGTCCGGAGGCCCGACGCCCGGCGCGGCAAACAGCAACCGCGGGCCGCTGCTGCCCTGGTTCTCGAACGTCGCCCACACGGTGCTGCCAGCCGCGGGCGCGCAGGTCAACGTCACTGCCACCCTCGACGGAGCCACTGCCGCGACCCTCGTCTACCGCATCGGCTTCGGGCCCGAGGTGAGCGTGCCGATGACCGCATCGGGCACGACGATGAGCGCGCAGATCCCCGGCCAGAGCGCCGGCGCGCTCGTGCGCTACCGCTTGAGCGCCACGGCCGGCTCGGGCACCGTCGGCACCTGGCCGCGCCAGGGCGACGGGATGATCTTCACGGGCACCACGGTGGCCACCCCGACCACGTCGTCCCTGCCCCGCTTCGAGTGGTTCATGGAGGACTCCGTCTACCGAAGGGCATTCCGGGATCTCACCCTGCGCGGCGATGACGGCTACCCCGCCGTGTTCGCCTACGCCGGCAAGGTCTTCGACAACAGCAAGGTCCGCGTCAAGGGCCAGGCCTCGCGCACCTGGCCGAAGAAGAAGTGGAAGATGATCCTTCCCGCCGGCCACGAGCTGTCCATCCCCGGTCTGTTGCCCGAGCCGGTCGACGAGTTCGGCCTCCACTCGTCGTGGAGCGACAAGTCGTTCCTGCGCGAGATCCTCGGCTCGGAACTGATGGCCGCAGCGGGCATCCCCGCCTCGCAGGCCATCCCGGTGCGCCTCGAGCGCAACGGCTCCTTCTACGGGCTCTACACCTACGTCGAGCAACCCGACGGCACCTGGCGCGACCGATTCGGCCTCGACGACTCCATCCTCTACGAGGTGGGCGGCGGCACGTCGTTCGGCACGCTCGCCGCTCGTGACGCCACGCTCAGCCAGAGCGCATTCCGGAACAAGTACGAGCGCGAGACCTTCG
>DAINND010000243.1:1247-5058 GCA_036736065.1 Ilumatobacteraceae bacterium | reverse complement strand
GACAGCGGCGGCACCGTGTCGTGCAGCCCGCGGATGTATTCGCTGCCCTTGCGGCTCACGGGACCCTGCGCCGACACTCATCGTAGCACCTGCCATTCCCTGCGATGTCGACGCCACCATCGGGGGTCGGGGTGCGCGGAGGCTCGGTGGTGCGGCCCACGTCGCCGCGCCCGCGCGGGCACCTGGTGTGGAACACACACCCGGAGGGGACGTTCACGGCACTCGGGATCTCGCCTTCGAGGCGGATGCGCTCACGTTGATCCCCGTCGACCGACGGGGCTGCCGACAGGAGCGCCTCGGTGTAGGGGTGGTGCGGGCCGTCGAAGACGCGCTCTGCGGGGCCGAGCTCCATGATCCGGCCGAGGTAGAGCACTGCGATCCGATCCGACAGGTAGCGAACCACCCGGAGGTCGTGGGAGATGAACAGGTAGCTCGTCTTCTTGTCACGCTGCAGATCGCCGAGCAGGTTCAAGATCGCAGCCTGCACCGAGACGTCGAGCGACGAGGTGGGCGCGTCGCACACCACGATGCGCGGCTTGCCGGCGAACGCTCGGGCGATCGCCACTCGCTGCTTCAACCCACCCGACAGCTGCGCCGGACGCATGTCGAGATGCCGTTCGGTGAGGCGCACGGCGCTGGTGATCGACGTGAGCTCCCCCTCCACCTGCGCGCTCGGCACCTGACCGAGTCGGCGCAGGCTGCGCCCGACGATACGGCGCACGCTGTGGCGTCGGTTGAGCGCCGAGTCCGGGTTCTGGAAGACGATCTGGATGCTGCGGATCTGGTCGATCTTGCGCCGCCGGGTGTGCGCCGGGAGCGGTGTCCCGTCGAGCAGGATCTCACCACCGTCATCGGGCGCGGTGATGCCGAGGATGGTGTGGGCCAGTGTGGTCTTGCCGCTCCCGGACTCCCCGACGAGACCGAGGGTCTCTCCGGGGAAGAGGTCGAGCTCGACATCGCGCACGGCCTTGATCTCGTTGCCGGCCTGGCGGAAGGTCTTGCTGACGTTGCGCAGGCTGAGCAGCGGGCGACCGGTGCGATCGACCGCGGACGGCGTGCCGCTCGGCAGGTCGGCTGCGGCCATGCCTGCGACCTGATCGATGTGGTGGCAGCGCACGGAACGTCCCTTCGACTGCACCCACGGGGGCGTCTCGGTCCGGCACAGATCGCTCGCGAGAGCGCACCGGTCGACGAACACGCAGGTCGGCAGGTCGGTGCCGAGCACGGGCAAGAAGCCGGGGATCGTCTCGAGCCGCTGCGCCTCCTTGCGTGACCCGCGGCGGGGAAGGCACCGCAGAAGGCCCACCGTGTAGGGATGCTGTGGATCGTCGAAGACCTGCTGGGCATCGCCTTCTTCGACCAGCTTGCCGGCGTAGAGGACGCCGACCCGGTCGCACATCGAGCGGATCGCGCCGAGGTTGTGCGAGATGAACAGCACCGACGTGCCGTACTCACGTCGCAGCCCGCGCACGAGGTCGAGCACCTCGGCCTCCACCGTTGCATCGAGACCGGTGGTCGGCTCGTCGAGGATCAGCAGTTGCGGGTTCGAGGCGAGCGCCATCGCGATGACGACACGCTGCTGCATCCCACCCGAGAGCTGGTGCGGGTAGCGCCCGAGCACCGACTCGGGGTCGGCGATCTGCACGCGGGCCAGCATCTCGAGCGCGCGCTGGCGAGCGTCGGCGCCGGAGATGCCGAGCACCTCGAAGGCCTCGAGCAGCTGCGGCCCCACCTTGATCGTGGGGTTCATCGCCTGGCCGGGGTCCTGGTAGACGATGGACGCGTCGCGAGCACGGAGTTGGCGGAGCTCTTCCTTACCGAGCGACAGCACGTCCCGGCCGCCGAGGCGCACGGCGCCTCCGAGGATGCGGGCGTTGTCCGGCAGGTACCGGACGGCCGCGTAGGCGGCGGTGCTCTTGCCGCAGCCGCTCTCGCCGACGAGGCCGTAGGACTCACCGGGCTGCACGGTGAACGAGACGCCGCGCAACACCTCGCGGGTGATGCCACGCACCACGTAGCCGAGGCGGAGGTCGTCGAACTCGAGTGCGGTGCCGCTCATCGATCGATCACGCCTTGGATGGCGTCGGCGATCAGGTTGATCGCGACGACGAGCGAGGCGAGCGCGATGGCGGGCACGACGGATGGCCACCACACGTTGCTCAACAGGTCGTTGCGACCTTCGAAGATCGTGCGCCCCCAGTCGGGCGAGCCTGGTTGGGATCCGAAGCCGATGAAGGCGAGGCCGGCCATGGTGAACACGGCGTAGCCGAGGCGCACGGTGAACTCCACCACGATCGGGCCCATCACGTTCGGGAGGATCTCCACGAACATGATGTAGGCGCTCCGCTCACCGCGCAGCTCGGCAGCGCGCACGTAGTCGAGGTTGCGTTCGGCCAGGACCGCGGAGCGGATGGTGCGAGCGATGATCGGCCCGAAGAGGACGCCGATCAGGAGGATGATCGTCAGACGTCCACTCGACAGCGCCGTCAACGCGAGCAGGGCGACCAGGATCAGCGGCAGGCTCATGATGGCCTCGATGATCCGGCTCATCGCATCATCGAACGGCCCGCGGAAGTAGCCCATCATCAAGCCGAGGGCCACACCGATCAGCGTGCCGATCACCACGGCTGCAGGGGCGACGATCATGATCTCGCGAGCCCCGTAGATCGCACGGCTGAACACGTCGCGCCCGAAACGGTCGGTCCCGAACCAGTGACCGTCGTTGAAGAACGGTCGGATCCACTTGTCGGCCGGGTTCTGCGTCGACGGGTCGTGGGTGGCGATCAGCCCCGGGACGATCGAGCAGAGCACCCAGAACCCGAACAGCACGACGCCGACGATGAAGGTCCTCGAGCGCAACAGCAGTCGACGCGTCTCGCGTCGCACCACCGCCGTGGTGGTGCCGGTGGATGCCGTGGCGACATCCGCAGTGCCGGGTGAGATGTCGGTCATTGCGCGTTCCCGAGTCGGATTCGAGGATTGAGCCATGCGGTCACGATGTCGGCGATGAGGTTGAGCACCATGGAGATCGCACCGACGATGAACACCGCTCCCATGAGCATCGGGATGTCGCGGTCGTCGGCAGCATCGCGGATGAGCAGGCCGAGGCCGCGGTAGTTGAACATCGTCTCGGTGACGAGCAGGCCGCCGAGCAGGTAGCTGATCTGCACGGCGCTGACGGCGATCGTGGGGATGAGGGAGTTGCGCAGCACGTGACGGCGCAGCACCGTCCGGCGCGGCAGGCCCTTCAGGGTGGCGGTGCGCGTGTAGTCCGCGGCCAGCGCCTCGATCGTGCCGGTGCGCGCCATGCGGGCCAGGTAGCCGAACAAGATGGCGGTCAGGGTGATCGCCGGCAGGATCATCACCTGCAATTGATCCCACAGTGAGCCTTTGGGGGTGCCGCCGGGTGGGAGCCACCCGAGCTTCACGGCGACGACAGCGATGAGCACGGTGCCGATGACGAACTCCGGAGTCACTGCCAGGGTGAGGCCGCTCACGGTGATCGCTCGGTCGGCGGCCTTGCCCTTGCGCAGTGCGGCGATGGTGCCACCGATGATGCCGAGCGGCAGCACGATCAAGGTGGTGAAGATGGCGAGCTTCGCCGAGATCCACAGCGCGCTCGGCAACTTGTCCATCACCGGCGCCTTGAACTTGTAGGAGTCGCCGAAGTCCCCGCGGATCGCTCCGCCGAGCCAGTCGACATAGCGACCGACCAGCGGTCCGTCGCCACCCCACAGCGCGGTGGGGGTGTGGACGGGCAGCAGGGCCACGCGCGCATCGTCGACCCCTGGCACGTGGAGATCCGCCATGA
>DAINND010000243.1:0-1237 GCA_036736065.1 Ilumatobacteraceae bacterium | reverse complement strand
CCGCCTATCCAGTCTACTTTGCTACCTACCTGCGGTCCGGCGACACCCAACTGCGCGTTTAGGTTGTCGACGTACGGCTGGGCGGCGAAGGGTCCGAGGATGGCCCGCCCCACACTTCCGGGCAGCACGGCCGCAATCACGAACACCACGATGCTCAGCAAGAACAACGTGATGATCGCCAGACCGAGCCGGCGGAGGATGTAGCGGACCATCGAGGAGTCGGAGGTGGTGTGGTCAGCTGATGGACGCGTTGTCCGTGAACAGGTGGCCCATCGCGTTGGCGACGACGCCCGACACGTTGCTGCGGGTCACCGACAGCCAGTCGACGCTGTAGCCGATGAGCATCGGCACTTCGTCCTGGAGCACGGCGGTGATCTTCTCGCCGGCAGCGGCCTGGCTCTGCAGGTCGGCCGACGACGAATAGGTGTCGACGAGCGAGTCGAACTCGGCGTTGGCGAACTCGGCCGCGTTCCACACACCCGCACCGTCGTCGACGCTCGTGAAGCTCTTGAGCGCCGCGTTGAGGTACACGTCGGGCACACCACGATGGCCGTAGTCGGTGATGCCGATGTCGGCACCGGCGACGCTGGGGTCGTAGGTGCGCACCCAGTTGACGTCGTAGTAGTCGTCGCGCAGCTGGATGTCGAGGTTGATGCCGATCTCCTTCGCGGTGTTCTGCAGGATCACCGCCAGGTCCGGTCCCTCACGGTAGGTGATGCCGTACAGCGGCACGTCGAACCCGCCGCCCGCATCGGCCACGAGCTGCTTGGCCTTCTCGATGTCGCGCGTGATCGGCGTGGTCGTGCCGGCCGAGGGGTAGATCGAGAACAGCGGCGAGTCGTAGGCGAGCGTGGCCTTGCCGCCGAAGATGGCGTCGGCGATGGCCTGGCGGTCGAGCGCCAGCGACATCGCCTGACGGATCCGCTTGTCGGCGAACGGGCCCTCCGAGCAGCGCATGTGCGTCTGGGTGTGGTTCGCCGAGGCGACCTGGGAGACGATGAAGTCAGGGTTGTCGAGCAGCGACTCACCACCGGAGTAGACGAACGCCACCAGTGCGTCGATCTCGCCGGCCTGGATGGCTGCGATGGACGCAGCCTGGTCGCTGTAGAAGATCCACTCCTGGCCACCGAGCTTGAGCGCGTTGCCCCAGTAGTTGGGGTTCGGCACGTACACCACGCCGGCCGAGGCGTCGAAGGACTTGATCGTCCACGGGCCGCTCGTCGCGATGGTGCCGGCG
>DAINND010000242.1:0-5067 GCA_036736065.1 Ilumatobacteraceae bacterium | reverse complement strand
GGATGGAGAGCGTCTAGCTCACCGATGCCTTTGCGTCCACCGGCTTCAAGTCGTTCGCAGGTGCGGCGTGCATCAAGTGAATCAACGCGACCGGCCTGGCCGAGGAGTTCGGTCGGAACAAGCTCGACGCGCTCACGGACAAGGCGAAGAAGATCGGGGCCAAGGGCCTGGTGTGGATGAAGGTCGGCGCCGATGGTGAGCTCGAGTCGCCGGTCACGAAGTTCCTGAGCGAGCACGAGCAGGCCGAGCTGCGCGCCCGGCTCGAGGCCCGGCCGGGCGACCTGCTCCTGATCGTGGCCGACTCGTGGGCGACCACCTGTGAGGTGCTCGGCGTGCTGCGCAACGACCTCGGCCGCCCGCCGGTGCACGAGGGCCCCTACCGCTACCTGTGGGTGGTCGACTTCCCGCTGTTCGTCGGCGTCGACGAGACGACCGGTCGTCCGCGGCCGGGCCACCACCCCTTCACCCAGCCCCACCCCGACGACGTCCACCTCCTCGAGACCGACCCGTTGGCGGTGCGCAGCCAGGCCTACGACCTGGTGCTGAACGGGTGGGAGCTCGGGTCCGGCTCGATCCGTATCCATCAGCCCGACCTGCAGGCGCGGATCTTCGGCCTGCTCGGCATCACCCCGGAGGAGGCCGATCGTCGGTTCGGCTTCTTCCTCAACCCGTTCCGGTACGGGGCCCCGCCGCACGGTGGCTTCGCCTTCGGCATCGATCGCCTCGTCGCGATCCTGGCGGGCGAGGAGAACATCCGCGAGGTGATCGCCTTCCCCAAGACGCAGTCGGGCCTCGATCCGATGACGAACGCCCCCACGCCGGTCGACGGCCGACAGCTCGACGACCTCGGCATCAGGGTCCTGCCGCCCAAGTCCTGACCGGACCGGGTCGCCTCGCCCGCTCGGCGCGACGAGCCAAGCGCGGCTGCATCGCACGGGTAGCGTGCAGGCCATGGCCGGCCAGCACTTCCGAGCGGGCGTCGTGATCGTGGTGCGCCATCCCGATCGACGGCTGATCCTCGCCTTCGAACGCGCGGACACACCCGGTGCGTGGCAGCTACCCCAGGGTGGCCTCGACCAGGGTGAGGAGCCGATCGAAGGGGCCTGGCGCGAGCTGCTCGAGGAGACCGGCCTCGGCCCGGACCATGTGATCGCCCGCGCCGAGTATCCCGACTGGGTCGCCTACGAGTGGCCTGTCGAGATCATGCAGGTCCACGGGCGCGACGGCCGTCGCCGCGGGCAGATCCAGAAGTGGTTCCTGTTCGATGCCCACTACCCGGAGATCCAACCCCGGCCCGATGGCTCGGAGTTCATCGCCTGGCAGTGGGTCGAGCCGACCTGGTTGATCGAGCAGGTCCCGGCGTGGCGCCGCGAGGCGTACCGCCGGGTGCTCGACACGTTGTGAGCCGGGAGCAGCCGCTCGGAAATGCCGGGTGGGCGGCACTCGGTGCTGCGTAGCATGGTTCCTCTGTGAGACCAGTCGCCAAGTCCGCCAAGCTCGCCAACGTCGGGTACGACATCCGAGGGCCGGTGCTCGACCGCGCCCGCGAGATGGAGGAGGAGGGGCAGAAGATCCTCAAGCTGAACATCGGCAACCTCGCCGTGTTCGGCCTCGACCCGCCGGACGAGATCGTCCAGGACATGATCCGCAACCTCTCCTCCGCTGCGGGCTACACCGATAGCAAGGGTTTGTTCGCGCCGCGCAAGTCGATCGTCCACTACACCCAGCAGAAGCAGATCGCCGGGGTCGCCGTCGACGACGTCTACCTGGGCAACGGCGCGTCCGCGCTCATCACGATGAGCCTGAACGCACTGCTCGACGACGGCGACGAGGTGCTCGTCCCGGCGCCGGACTACCCGCTCTGGACCGCGTCGGTGTCGCTGAGCGGCGGACGGCCCGTGCACTACTTGTGCGACGAGCAGAGCGACTGGCTGCCGGACCTCGACGACATCCGCCGCAAGGTCACCCCACGGACGAGGGCCATCGTGGTGATCAACCCGAACAACCCGACCGGTGCGCTCTATCCGGTCGAGGTGCTCGACGCGATCGTCGAGATCGCCCGCCAGCACGATCTGATCGTGATGGCCGACGAGATCTACGACAAGACCCTCTACGACGGCAACGTCCACACCAGCATCGCCTCGCGCGCCGACGACGTGCTCTTCGCGACCTTCAACGGGTTGTCGAAGAACTACCGGTCGTGCGGCTACCGCGCCGGGTGGATGGTGCTGTCGGGCGAGAAGCGCCATGCACGTGACTACATCGAGGGCCTCGACATGCTGGCCTCGATGCGTCTCTGCTCGAACACGCCGGGCCAGTTGGCCATCCAGACCGCACTCGGCGGCTACCAGAGCATCGACGACCTCGTCGCGCCGGGCGGTCGGTTGTGCAAGCAGCGCAACGTGGCCCACGACCTGCTCACCCAGATCCCGGGTGTGAGCTGTGTCAAGCCCAAGGCGGCGCTCTACATGTTCCCCCGGCTCGATCCGGCGATCTACCCGATCGCCGACGACCAGCAGTTCGCCTACGAGTTGCTCGCCGAGGAGAAGTTGCTGATCGTGCAGGGCACCGGCTTCAACTGGCCGACCCCGGACCACTTCCGCGTCGTGTTCCTGCCGAACGTCGACGACCTGACCGAGGCCATCTCGCGCATCGAGCGGTTCCTCGGCGGCTACCGACGTCGCCATCGGGCCTGAGCGACGGTTCGACCGTGCCGCCCCGGTCCGCCCGGGCCGGGCTGCGGTAGCGTCGTCCACGTGAGCGATCTGTTCTCCGCCGCTGCCGAAGAGCGTCTGCGTGCGCAGGCCCCGCTCGCGGCGCGCCTGCGGCCGCGCACGCTCGACGACGTCGTCGGCCAGGAGCACCTCGTGGGCCCGGGCAAGGCGCTCCGGCGGCTGGTCGAGCACGACCGGCTCACCAGCGCCATCCTGTGGGGACCCCCCGGTACGGGGAAGACGACCCTGGCCCTGGCAGTGGCAGGGAGCACCCGGCGGGCCTTCGAGCAGCTCAGCGCCGTCACCGCCGGGGTGAAGGATGTGCGCGAGGTGATCGAGCGGGCCCGTCAGCGCCTCGGTGAGCACGGGCGCGGCACCATCTTGTTCCTCGACGAGATCCATCGCTTCTCGAAGGCCCAGCAGGACGCGCTCCTGCCCGCGGTGGAGGACGGCACCCTCACTCTGATCGGCGCCACCACCGAGAACCCGTTCTTCGAGGTCAATGCGCCGCTACGCAGCAGGTCCACGCTGTTCCGACTCGAGCCGCTGGATCGTCCGGCGATCGCTGCGCTCGTCGTGCGAGGTCTCGAGGCCGAAGGCATGTCCGCCAGCGACGACGCCATCTCCCACCTGGTCGATCGCGCAGGCGGTGACGGCCGCCAAGTGCTCACGGCGCTCGAGGTGGCCTGTGCTCTGGCCCGGCCGGGTCCGGTGGGGCTCGAGCACGTCGAGGCCGCGCTCGGGACCAGCGCCCTGCGCTATGGCCGCGACGACCACTACGACGTCATCAGCGCATTCATCAAGTCGATGCGCGGCAGCGATCCGCAGGCGGCCGTCTACTACCTCGCCCGGATGCTCGAGGCCGGAGAGGACCCGCGCTTCATCGCCCGAAGGATGATCATCTTCGCGAGCGAGGACGTCGGCCTGGCCGATCCGGGCTCGTTGGCCACCGCCGTCGCAGCCGCGCAGGCGCTCGAGCACGTCGGGCTGCCGGAGGCGCAACTGAACCTCGCCCAGGCTGCCATCCATCTGGCTGCAGCGCCGAAGAGCAATCGGGCTGCAGTGGCGATCTGGTCGGCCCGAGCCGACGTGCAGGCCGGTGAGGTCGGCGAGGTGCCGGCACATCTGCGCGACGCGCACTACCAGGGCTCCGGGTCCCTGGGCCACGGTGTCGGCTACGACTACCCTCATGACCATCCGGACGCCTGGGTGGCGCAGCAGTACCTGCCGGTCGAGCAGGCGTCCAAGCGGTACTACGAGCCGACCGACCACGGTCACGAACGGGAGGTGCGCGAGCGCATGGAGCGGAGGTCGAGGTGACTGCGGGAGAGTTGGCGGTGCTGCTCGCGGCCGTGCTGTGCTGCATCGGCTTCGCGGCGCTCGTGGTCGCCCTGATGCGCGTGATGGACATGTTGCGCTCGCTGCGCGACGAGGTCGCCCACCTGCGCGCCGAGACGACACCGTTGCTCGCCGAGCTCGAGCGATCGACAGCGTCGGCCGTTGCAGTGATCGACACGGCGCGCTCCGACCTCGACCGTTTCGACCGCGTGCTCGGCGCGGCCGAGGCGATCAGCAGCGCCGTGTCGGGCAGCGGGGCCATCGCTCGCGCCGCGTTGAGCACGCCGGTCATCAAGACGGCTGCCCTGGCGACGGGCACGCAGCGTGCGTGGCGCCGGCTGCGCCGGCGCGATCGGGTCGAGATCGAGCGCCAGGCACGTGGGAGGAGATCGGCATGATGAAGCGGCTGCTGTGGTTCCTCGGCGGCGCAGCCGCCGGTGCGGCCGGTGTCGGTGCGGCGAAGCGCAAGGTGCGCACGGTCGCCAACGACCTGGCGCCGGTGCAGGTGGCGCGTCGGGCCGGCGAGTCCGTGCGCGACCGCGGGCGGAGAGTGTCCGACGCAGTGCGCGAAGGGCGGGCGGCGATGTCGGCCAAGGAGCGCGAGCTGCGCGCCCGCCTCGACGGCCGGGCCAGCTCCCTGGCCGATGAGGTCGACGACATCGACACCGTGCTCGGCGACGGGCGGCCCGTCGAGCCGGGGCAGGTGATCGTGCTCAAGCAGGTGCGTGACCGCGACAGCCGTTCACGTCGGCGCGCCTGACGCGGGCACGACGTGGACCAGGCCGTCGTCGACGACCTCCGTGCCGTGCTCGGCGCGGATCGGGTGCGGGTCGGTGCGGCGGAGCTCGGCGTCTACCGGCGAGACGCGTCGGGGATCGTCGGCAGCGCCGGTGTCGGGTGGTTGCCGAAGACCCCGTGGGTGTAGGGCTGACCGCTCCCTGTCGCGATGCTTTCGTCCGGGTTGCTTTTCAGGGTGATTCCGGGGTCTGCGGGGGTGCTGCTGTTGTAGACGTTC
>DAINND010000241.1:0-5076 GCA_036736065.1 Ilumatobacteraceae bacterium | reverse complement strand
GCTGCCTCGGTCGGTGCTGCGCTGCAGTCGGCGCAGGTCCCGCCGCGGCTCACGGCGGTGCAGACCGAAGGGTGCGCGCCGCTCGCCGGTGCATGGGAGCGCGTCCGCCGCCTCGACGGCGGGGTCGCCGCTGCCGGCGCGCACTGGACGGACTGCATGCGCGTCTGGGGCAGCGACGGCGAGCCGGAGCCCCACTCCGCAGCAGATGGCATCCTCGACGACGAGACCTACGACTGGCTGGGCATCGCGGCTGCGCTGGCCGCGACCCGGGGCGACGTGGTGGTCGCGGCGGAAGCCGACGTCGAGCGCGCCCATCGGTTGCTCGTCGAGCACACCGGCATCGACGCCACCGCCACCGGCACGGCCGGACTGGCGGGGCTCCTCGCCGCTCGCGGCTCGCTCGAGGCGACCGAGCGGGTCGCTGTCGTCGCCAGTGGCATCACCCGACGCTGACCGCCCCCTCCGAGACGTTCGGCCCGAAGCCGGGGTCGCGAGCGTCGGCGCCGGTAGCCTGCTCGGCATGTCGGCCAACAACCCCCTTGCCCTCGACGGCGGATTCGACCCGCGCAACGACGTGTTCAACCGGTTGCTCAAGAACCGCGTCGTCATGCTCGGCACCGACGTCAACGACGACATCGCCAACTCGCTGTGCGCCCAGCTGCTCTACCTCGAGGGTGAGGACCCCGACGCCGACATCTGGCTCTACATCAACAGCCCGGGCGGATCGGTCACGGCTGGCATGGCCATCTACGACACGATGCAGTTCGTCTCGTGCGACGTGGCCACGGTGTGCATGGGCATCGCCGCGAGCATGGGCCAGTTCCTGCTCAGCGCCGGAGCCGTCGGCAAGCGGTACACGCTCCCCAACGCCCGGGTGATGATGCACCAGCCGCTCGCCGGCCTTCGTGGCCAGGCGGCCGACATCGCCATCCAGGCCGAGCAGCTCGTCTACACCAAGCGGCGGATGGCCGAGCTGACGGCGCAGCACACCGGCCAGCCGATCGAGAAGATCCAGGCCGACGCGGAGCGCGACCGCTGGTTCACCGCCGCGGAGGCCGTCGACTACGGCCTGGTCGACAAGGTCATCCTGAAGCGCGGCGAGATCGTCTGACTCAGCCGCCGCCTGCCGGCGCCGTCGGCGGCGCAGCAGGATCGGTCGTCGCTGTCACCGGGTTGGTGGGCGGCGGGGGAGTGCCGATGTCGATCGTGCAGTTGGCACGGGTGTACTGCTGGATGCGCGTCGCTGCAGGGGTGCTGGCGAGCGCCGTGTCGGTCGCCGCAGCGACCGACACCGGGTCGTCGGGCACGACGGTCGAGACGGTCTCGAGGCTGCCCACCAGCGCCGCCCACTCGGGCTCGATGGCGGCGGGGGCCGTCGCGGTGATCGCGCGGTAGGCCTCGAGGACGGCGGCGATGTCGCCGTCCCACGCCAACGGAGGGGCGACGACGAGCTCGAGCCGGGTGGCCACGGCTTCGCAGTAGGTCTCGACGCTGCGGCCCTGCTCCGAGCAGCCCGTCCCGAGCACGATGAGCGCGCCAACCGCGAGCGGCCAGCGCGTGATCGTCCATGTCGGCAGGCGGAGCGGGTGCACCCGCACAGTCTCACAGGCCGGAGCGCGCCGATGGCGGCGCGTGTGAACCGAACTGCGGCTCGGTAGCGTCGGGTCGCGCGTCGAGGGGGCGCTCATCCCTCCGGAACCCGCCGTGGCGCTCGTGCGCCCGCATCCGGAGGTGGTCATGCTCGCAGCCGTCCATGCTGCATCGGTGATCGGGATCACCGGTCAGCCCGTCCTCGTCGAGGTCCACGTCGGGCCAGGCCTGCCTGCGTTCCAGATCGTCGGTCTCCCCGACGAAGCCTGTCGCGAGTCGCGCGACCGCGTGCGCGCCGCCCTGCTGTCGAGCGGACTGCGCTGGCCCAACCGCCGGATCACGGGCAACCTGGCGCCCTCCGGGCGGCGCAAGGGCGGGGCGGGCCTCGACCTGTCCATCGCGGGCGGCGTGCTGGTCGCCGACGAGGTCGTCGCCCTCGACGGCGCGCGCCCGCTCGCCTTCATCGGCGAGCTCGGCCTCGACGGCAGCGTGCGCGCCGTGCCCGGGGTGGCGCCCATGGTGGCGTGCCTGCCCGCTGCCACCCCCGTGGTGCCGCGACCCAACTGGGCCGAGGCGGCCGCCGTTCGGCGCGACGACGTGCACCCGGTCGGATCGCTCACCGAGGTCGTCCATGCGCTCGGCGGAGGCCGTTGGCCACACCCGCCCGAGGGGGACCCGGCGCCCACTCCGCCCGAGGTGGCCGATCTCGCCGACGTCCGCGGCCAGCCCGAGGCCCGCATCGGCCTCGAGCTCGCGGCCGCCGGCGGGCATCACCTCCTGCTCGTCGGCCCACCCGGCTCGGGCAAGACGATGCTCGCCCAGCGGCTCGTCGGGCTCCTCCCGCCGCTCGATGCAGCCACCACGCTCGAGGCCACGATGGTCCATTCGGCGGCCGGCGCGCTGCGTGTCGGGCAGGGGGTGGTCGCGCATCCGGTGCTGTGCGCACCGCACCACACGAGCACCATGGTGGCGCTCGTCGGTGGTGGCTCACACGCCCTCCGACCCGGACAGGTGAGCCTCGCGCACGGCGGAGTGCTGTTCCTGGACGAGTTGGGCGAGTTCGCTCCGCAGGCCCTCGACGCCCTCCGCCAGCCGCTCGAGGAGGGGGTCATCCGCCTCGCCCGGGCCACGGTCTCAGCCACCTTGCCGGCCCGCGTGCTGCTGGTGGCGGCGACCAACCCGTGCCCGTGCGGCGGAGGGCCCCCGGGCAGCTGCGAATGCGACGAGACGGCGCGTCTGCGTTACCTGCGCCGCCTGTCGGGCCCACTGCTCGATCGGTTCGACCTGCGCATCGGCGTGCACCGCACGGAGATCGACCACCTGCTCGGGGGCGAGCCGGGCGAGTCGACCGCCATGGTGCGCGACCGGGTGCTGCGCGCCCGCCAGGTCGCGCTCGGCCGCTCCGGGGTGTTGAACGGCCGCCTCACGGCCCTCGAGCTCGACCGTGTGGCGCGCCTCGACCCGGAGGCGATGGCGCTGCTGCGCATCGAGCTCGAACGTGGCCGCCTGACGGGCCGGGGCCTGCACCGTGTGCGGCGAGTCGCGCGCACGATCGCCGACTGTGCCGGCGAGCTCGACGACGTGGTCAGGGCCGACCACGTCGCGCTCGCCCTGCAGCTCCGGGTGTCGCTCGCCGTGTCCTCGCGCGGACGGGCCGCATGAGCTCCGGGCCCCCGCTGCCGCCTGCGGCCTACGCCGCCTCGCTCGCCGGGTTCGCGGAGATGACCGTGCACCGGTTGCTCGCTCTGCTGCGCCGGGTGACGCCCGAGCAGGCGTTCGCCATCGCCGCCGGTGAGGACCTGCCGCCTCCGGGATCCCTGGTCGAGCGGGTCCTCGGGCACCCTCGGCGGGGGCCGGGCATCGTTGCGGCCTGGGCGGCGAGCGCCCGTGCCCGACCGCCCGGGCAGGTGTGGGAGCGCTGCTGCGAGCTCGGCATCGAGGTGAGTGTGATCGGTGAAGCCGCGCATCCGCCGGTCCTGGCCGACGACCTGCTGCCCGTGCCGGTGCTGTTCAGCTGCGGCGACCGGTCGCTGCTCCTCGGCCGTCGTGTCGCCGTGGTCGGCACTCGCAACGCGACCGTCTCCGGACGCCTGCTGGCGCGCAGCTTCGGGTCGGACCTGGCCAGGGCGGGGGTGCACGTCGTGTCGGGTTTGGCGCGTGGCATCGACGGCGCGGCGCACACCGGGATGCTGCACGAATGGCGAGCACGCGGCGCAGTGCCCGGGCTCGGCCGCCCCGTGGCAGTCGTGGCCTCGGGCCTCGACGTGGTGTACCCACGTGAGCACGCCGAGCTGTGGCGCAACGTCGCCGAGACAGGGCTGCTGCTAGGGGAGGTGCCGCCCGGCGCCGCGCCGCTACCGCACCGCTTCCCTCTGCGGAACCGGATGATCGCAGCCCTGGCGGAGGTGGTCGTGGTGGTCGAATCGCGTGAGCGCGGAGGCTCATTGGTCACGGCGCGGCTGGCAGCGGAGCGCTCGGTGCCGGTCATGGCGGTGCCGGGCAACGTCGCCAGCCGGGCGTCGAGTGGTGCCAACGCCCTGTTGCGCGACGGGGCCGCCCCGGCGATCGATGTCACCGACATCCTGGTGGCGCTCGAGCTCGATCACCTTCGGCTGGGCCCGCCCCCGGCCGAGAGCCGGACGCCACCGCGACCGGACGATCTGGAGGTGCTCGCGGCCTGCGCCGAGCAGCCGCGCACCATGGGAGACCTGGCCGAACTGCTGCGCCGGCCGTTGATCGAGGTCGCCATGGCTCTCGCCCGCCTCGAGCAACTCGGTTGGCTCCACCAGAGCGATGGTTGGTTCGAGGCACTGAGGTGCCCCCGGTCGTGACCATCAGGGAATACGATGCAGGTCGTGCGGGATTCGTCGACCACGGCTTGCGAGGTCGCTGCCACCGAACGCAGCGCCGACGAGCGCGCGGCCGCGCCCGACATCGCCGCTGCGTGGAAGCTCGCGGCCTTCGCCGCGTCGCGGACCGCCTCGTCACCACACACCGTGGCCGCCTATGCGGGCGATGTGCGCGACTTCGCGCGTTGGGCCGAGCGTGGTGGCGTCGACGACCCGGCGTCGGTCGACCGGACCCTGCTGCGCAGGTACGTCGCCTTCCTCACCACGCTGCGCCGTGCCAAGCGCACGATCGCCCGCAAGGTCGCGGCGCTGCGCGCCTACTTCCGCTGGTTGCGTCGAGCAGGGGTGATCGAGGTCGACCCGAGCGCCTCGTTGCGCGCCCCCTCCGGCGAGAGCCGCCTGCCACGGGTGCTGTCCGCGGACGAGCTCGAGGTGTTGCTCGACGCCGCCCCCGCCGCCGACGAGCCGGAGTGGAGGCGCCGTCGCGACGACGCCGTGCTCGAGTTGCTCTACGGCTCGGGTGTGCGCGTGGCGGAGCTGTGCGGGCTCGACATCGGCGACCTCGACCTCGCCGCCGGCGCCGTCGTCGTAGGGGGCAAGGGCCGCAAGCAGCGGCGTGTACCGCTCGGCGCCGTGT
>DAINND010000240.1:0-5079 GCA_036736065.1 Ilumatobacteraceae bacterium | reverse complement strand
GCACGCGGTGGACGCGGATGAGGGTGGCGACCTGCATCTGCTTGTGCAGCATCGCCTCCTCGCGACCCACGGGGTGGACGTCGGGTCGCCACTCGACGGCCTTGTAGGGCACGCCGAGGCTGTGGAAGACATCCTCGTAGAAGCCGTGCTCGCCGAGGAGCAACTGGTGCACCCGCTGCAGGAACAGCCCGCTCTCGGCGCCCTGGATGATGCGGTGGTCGTAGGTGCTCGTGACCGTGACGACCTTGCTGACGCCGAGCGAGCCGAGCGTGTGCTCGTCGGCGCCCTGGAACTCGGCCGGGTAGTCGATCGTGCCGACCCCGACGATCACTCCCTGGCCGGGCATCAGCCGCGGCACGCTCTGCACGGTGCCGATCGTGCCCGGGTTGGTGAGGCTGACGGTCGCCCCCTGGAAGTCGGCCACCGTGAGCTTGTTGCTCTTGACCTTGCGCAGCAGCTCTTCGTAGGCGCCGAGGAAGCCGGCGAAGTCGAGGGTGTCGGCATCGCGCAGCACGGGCACCACCAGGGTGCGCGAGCCGTCCGACTTGGCGACGTCGACGGCGAGGCCCATGTTGACATGCGGGTTGCGCACGAGCCGGGGCTTGCCGTCGGCGCCCTCGACGAAGGTGTTGTTCATCGCCGGGACCGCATCGGCGATGGCCCGTACCACGGCGTACCCGATCAGGTGGGTGAAGCTCACCTTGCCCTGGCCACTGCGGCTGCGGTACCCGTTGACGATCTTGCGGTTGACCTCGAGGAGCTTGGCCGGGATGTTGCGGAAGCTCGTGGCCGTGGGGACGGCGAGGCTGCGCTCCATGTTCGTCGCGATCGCCAGCGACGCGCCACGGATCGGCTCACCGGCGTCGTCACCAGCGCCTGCCGGCGCGGTGCCGGCCGGGGCGGCGGCGGGCGCGGGGGCCGTCGTCACGGCGCCGTTCGTGGCAACGGCCTCGGTCGTGCCAGGGGACCCGGTCGCGCCGTTGGCGGCCTGCGGCTCGGGCGTTGCGCCGCCGAAGGTCTGAGGCGCTTGGCGGTAGTCGGAGAAGAACTCTCGCCACGACTCGCTGACCGAGGCCGGATCGGCCAGGTAGCGGGCATACATCTCGTCGACGAGCCAGGAGTTCGGCCCGAACGCAGGTCCGGCATGTTCGGTCGTGGTCACATCACGGGATGGTACCGGGTGGCACCCTTCCGGGCAGTGCGCTACGGCCTTGTCGACGACCCAACGTGGTGCTGGTGGCAACTGTCCCGGGGGCGCTCGTCGGGCCGGGACCCAGTACGTGACGTGCGACTCTGCTGATGTTTTCCGAAGTAGCGACTTCTAGAATGAGGTCATGCGTACCCGGCTGCTCCCCCCCGCCCTCATCGCCGCCACCATCGTGCTCGCCGCCTGCGGCGGTGGCAGCGCGTCCGACTCGACCGTCCCGGCCGACACCGACGTCGTCGTGACCGCTGTCGAAGGCCTCAAGTGGGATGCCTCCACCTACACCGCGCCGGCAGGGCAGGTGAGCTTCGCCGTCACCAACCGGTCGAGCCAGCCGCACAACCTGCACGTGCTCGATGCGAGCAACACCGAACTCGTCATGGAGAGCGACATCCCGTCGCGAGGTGACACCGACGCCGGAGCGCTCACGCTGCAGGCCTGCACCTACACCCTGATCTGCACCATCCCGGGCCACGCCAACATGAAGGCGACCCTCACCGTCAACTGATGGCGCGCACGGCCACCGGGATCGCGCTCATCACGGGCATGCCGGTGAAGCGGTCGTAGCCGCTGTCGACGTCGACCAGGGCCGAGGTCGTCGAACCGAACGACGCCAGCGGTGACGGGTCGTCGGGCAGGCCACCCCACGCGTGAGCCATGCTCACCGAGCCGGGGCGCACATCGGCAGCCGCCTTCACCACGGCGCGGATGGTCCCCCGCGGGGAGGACAGCTCCACGACTCCCCCGTCGTCCACGCCCAGCGCAGCCAGGTCGTCGGGGTGCAGATGGGCGAAGTTGGTGCCCTCCCGCCCGCGCAGCGCGTCGAGCTCGCGCCCGGAGGAGTTGAACACGCTGCGCAACCGACGCGACGTCATGCGGAAGGTGTGCACCTGCGGATCGAAGCCACGCACGACCTGGGCCGACGAGAGCTCGGCGTGCACGTCGGCCAACTCCTCGGCGATCCCCTCGGGGCAGACGTCGAGACGGCCCGTCGCCCCCGGATCGGCGTCGGCGACGACCGAGGCGAGCTCCGGTCGAAGCGTGGCCCCGTCGGCGCGCACCTGGTCCATCGGCACCTTCGACCCGGCATAGATGAGGTCGAGCACGTCGTCGGCGTCAACGGCCGCGCCGGGCGCGATCTCGCCGCCCGGCAGACGGATCGTGACGCCGAGGCGAGCGGCCACCTCGGTGTAGAGCTGCCACTCCTGGCGCAGGTCGCCCTCGGGCCGGAGCACCACCGGGGTGTAGTTCGTGTAGGCCTCCGGGAACCAGCGGTCGATCGTGGTCGGCACGTCGGGGCGCTCGAGGCTGAGGGTGCTGGCCACGACGACATGGGCGAGCTCGGCCGTGGCCGAGAGGTTGGCGTCGACCACCACGTGCAGATCGAGCGACTGGAGCGCCTCGACCGTGCGCCGCTGGTCGGGCCAGGCCACCACGGGGTTGCCGCCGAGCGTGAACAACGCACGGATCTGCCCCTCGCCGGGCAACAGGATCTCGTCGGCGAGGGTGCTGGTGGGCGCCTCGCCGCGGAACGAGTGCAGCCCGCGGACCCGGGCCTGGACGCCCTTGGTGAGCGCCTGCGGGGCCGGTGGCGCGGCCTGGGCCTTGACCGGGCCTGGCGGGCTCATCGCCCCGCCCGGGTTGGCGAGGTGCTCACCGGCGCGGTTGTAGCGGCCGCACAGCGTGTTGATGCTGATCGCCAGGTGCTCGGTGAGCGTGCTGTGCGGGGCCATGTTCGGGCCCGTCCCCGTGCTGGTCGCGCCACGCTGACGGCGGCCGAACTGGCGGGCGGCCTCGACGACCTGCTCGGCAGGCACCCCGGCACGCGCTTCGACGTAGTCGGGGGTGAACGCGTCGACCGCGTCGGCGAGGGCGTCGACACCGTTCACCCACCGCTCGCAGAACTCGTGGTCGACGAGGTCGTCGGCGATCAGTTGGCGGATGATCCCGGCGAGCAGGGTGGGGTCCTCACCGGGTCGGACCTGCAGGTGGAGGTCGGCGTAGCCGGCCATCTCGGTGCGGCGCGGATCGACCACGATCAGGTACAGGCCGCGTGCCTTGGCCGCGCGCAGGCGCACGAGCGGGTTGTAGCTCGGCAAGCCACCGGGGAACGAGTAGGTGCTGACCAGTGTGTTGCAGCCGATCACCATCGCGACGTCACTGGCCTCGAAGTCGTGCACCCCGGCGATCCAGATGCCGTGACGCATCGGGGCGATCATCTTCGCCGGCTGGTCGATCGAGCTCGAGGTGTAGAAGCTCGGCGAGCCGATCGCCTGGTGGAATGCCTTCGCGACGGGCAGGCCGGTGGCGTTCTGGTAGGCGGCCGTGCCGCAGTAGGTGGCCAGGCTGCGCGGACCGTGCCGCTCGAGGATGCCGGCCAACTCGTCCGCGATGCGGTCGAAGGCACGGTCGGTGGCGATGGGCTCGAAGCCCGACGGGCCTCGCACCAGGCTGCTGCGCAGACGGCCGGGATGGTGGTGCTGGTCGCCGAGATGGCGGCCCTTCACGCACGTGTAGCCGCCGTACATCGGGTCGTCGACCACGCCGCGCACCGTGAGCACCCGCTCGTGCGGCCCACTCGTGTCGACCTCGACATCGATGGGACAGCCCGCATGGCAGAACCTGCAGAACGACCGCCGTGTCTCGACCGTCATCGCCACCCCCTGGCGCTCGTGCCCTGTGCCACGGCACCGTAGCCCCGATCGGCGTCCGGACGCGCAACGGGCCGCCCCGGCGGGCGGCCCGCCACACGGATCAGGGATCGATCAGGAGAAGACGACCTCGGTGAGCACGAGGAAGACGAGCCACAGCCCGAAGGCCGCGATGAGCGGGTTGCGCACACCGGGGCCGTCGTACAGCACGTTGAGGCCCTTGTTCGCCTGCGTCTTCCACGGCAGCAAGCCGAGCGCGTTGAGCTCGAGCACGATGATCAGCAGCAGGGCGATCGTCCAGTACAGGGCGACCTCACCGCTCGACAGCGTGGCGCCGGAGAGCGGGTTGTGGCTCTTGAACACCATGAAGTAGAGCATCGCCACCGAGAAGATGGCGTTCTGGCGAGATGCCATCACGGCCTTGCGACCGGCCGCTGCAGCGCCCGGGTTCGGCTCGCCGCCGGCCAACACATTGGCAGCGTTGGCGAGCACGACCTTCTGGTTGCGCCAGATGACGCCCCACACGTTGAGCATCATGATCGTGCCGAGGAGCATGCCCGTGCTGATCGCGATGCCACCGGCGTTGCGGCCGAAGCCGTCGTAGTAGTAGCCCGACGCCGTGGTGATGAGGATGCCGGTCACGAAGGTGAACACCGCTGCCCAGCGGAACCACCACAGCGCCTTGCGCGCCAGCTTGTCGATGGCGATGTTGCGCGCCTTGCCGCCGATCTCCTTGTGCGGCTCGGCTTCGAACTGTGCGAAGGCCGGCACCTGCACGAAGTTGAAGTAGTAGAGCAGGCCGATCCACATGATGCCGACCAGCACATGCAGCCAGCGGAAGCCGAATCCGGCGATGTCGGACCAGCTGCTCAGGAACCCGTCGTACGCGAGCATCGAATTCTTCCTCCCAAGGGACGTGAAACTGCGGAGAACGTAGCACTGCCCTCACCCACCCCGGGTGATCTTCGGGAGCGACCCGGTTCGAGGCGCTCGCCGACGTCGGGGCCGGACCGGCAGTAACCTCCATCGCACCCTTCGGAGGCACCATGGCGCACGAGTTCATCTACACCTGCTACAAGCTCGCCCGGCACTACCCGCCCGACCGGACGGTGCTCGAGAACATCTCGCTGTCGTTCTTCCCGGGCGCCAAGATCGGTGTGCTCGGCGCCAACGGCGCCGGCAAGTCGAGCCTGCTGCGCATCATGGCCGGCCTCGACGCCGGCT
>DAINND010000239.1:0-5085 GCA_036736065.1 Ilumatobacteraceae bacterium | reverse complement strand
CGCCAGTTCTGGGGGCAGCGGACCATGCGCTTAACCCGTCTCGCGCACCGCAGCCCGGCCTTCGTCGAGCTCCTGACCGATCCATTCTACAGCGCGGTGGCCGACGCAGTGTTGCTCCCGAACGCGCAGGACTACTGGATGAACACTGGTCAGATGATGATCATCGGGCCCGGTGAGCGAGCCCAGTACCTCCACCGCGACGCCGACAACTGGCCGGCGAGCCTGTGCAGCCCGGATGCGTTCGAGGTCACGCTCAGCTGCATGTTCGCGATCACCGACTTCCCCGCCGAGGCCGGGGCCACTCGAGTGGTCCCCGGCAGCCACCGCTGGGCCGACTACGAGCGCCGCGCCCGTCCGGATGAGATCTGCCAGGCCGTGATGCCGGCCGGCAGCGGGATGATCTACACCGGTCGGGTGCTCCACGGCGGCGGCGCCAACGCCACCACCGACGAGTTCCGTTACGGCCTGCACCTGTCGTACGTCGCGGGATGGCTCACACCCGAGGAGGCCGGCCCGCTCGGCACGACGTGGGAGGACGTGCAACACCTGCCTGCCGACGCCCAGCGCCTGCTCGGGTGGCGCCGCTCGCACATCGACGACCGCTGGCCGGCGCCGCTGTGGACCGTCGACTACGTCGACGTGCCGGTCGGCCTCGGGCTCGTCCCCGCCGACGAGTCCGTCTGAAGGTCAGCGCCGCCGCGCCGCCGGGTGGGGGAGCGGCGTCCACGTCGGTCGTTCGAGCAGCTCGACGATGCGCGCGTAGACCTCGTCGCCCACCAGGCCGATGATCTCGTCGCGCAGATAGCGGTAGACCGGGTCGCGGCCGACGAACGCATCGGGCGAGTCGGTGCACCACCAGTGGAACTCCTGGCCGCCGGCACCCCAGTCGCGCCGCTTCCACTCGCGCAGGGTGCTGGTGACGTGGCCCTCGTCGTCGGTGTGGTGCTCGAGGCGGAGCGGCAGTTGCCAGCAGACGTTCGGCTTCCAGTCCATCGGACGCTCACCTGCAGCGACGGCGGCGTGATGCAGGGCGCAGCCGACGCCGCCGGCGAAGCCCGGCCGGTTCAGGAAGATGCAGGCATCGTCGACGAGGCGGGTCATGGTCCCGTCGGTGCCATCGTCGGCGGGGGCGAGAAAGCCCTGCCGACGTGCCTTGCGCTGGTGCTGCCACACATCGGGTGTGAGGCGGACCACGGCGCGCACGACGGTCTGCACGTCGTCGTCGTCGACGAAATGGGCGCCGTGGCTGCAGCAGCCCTGGGCCATGTGGGTGGCGTCCGCGTCGAGCACGCCCTTGCACCCGTCGCCGTAGATGCAGGACCAGTTCGAGCGCAGGAAGGTCGCGTCGACGACCCAGGTGCGACGCTCGGCGTCGTCGTCGAAGCTCACCCACTCGTGGACGTCACGAGCGGTGGAGGGGGTCGGGGCGCTCTGGGCGTGGCCCGGAGCGGACGTGCGGCGGCGAGGGGTGGGGGACATCGGGGCACAGGGTAGGCGACGTGACGGCGATGGTCGGGAGACCGACGGTGCTGATCGGTAGGCTCCTGGTCAATGCGTACCCCTCCCACCAACGCCGACCAGCTGCGCGCCGCGTTCTTGGACTACTTCGCCGAGCGCGGGCACACCGTCGTCCCCTCTGCCAGCCTGATCCCGCACGACCCGACGGTGCTGTTCACCGTGGCCGGGATGGTGCCGTTCAAGCCCTACTTCGTCGGTGACGAGGTGCCGCCCTACACCCGCGCCGTCAGCTCGCAGAAGAGCGCTCGTGCCGGCGGCAAGCACAACGACCTCGACGACGTCGGGCGCACCAAGCGGCACCTGGTGTTCTTCGAGATGCTCGGCAACTTCAGCTTCGGCGACTACTTCAAGCACGAGATCATCCCGTGGAGCTGGGAGCTCACCACCGAGGTGCTCGGCCTCGACGGCGACCGGCTGTGGATCACCGTGCACGACAGCGACGACGAGGCCGAAGCAATCTGGCACGAGGTGGTCGGGGTGCCGCTGGAGCGCATCCAGCGCCTCGGCGACAAGGACAACTTCTGGCAGATGGGCGACACCGGTCCGTGCGGACCGTGCAGCGAGATCCACATCGACCGTGGCCCGGCGTTCGGGCCCGAGGGCGGCCCGCTCGCCGATCCCGGTGGCGACCGGTTCATGGAGTTCTGGAACCTGGTCTTCATGCAGTACAACCAGGCGCCCGACGGCAGCCGCACCCTGTTGCCCAAGCCGTCGATCGACACCGGTGCCGGCCTCGAGCGCCTGCTGTGCCTGCTGCAGGGCGTCGATGCCGTGTGGGAGACCGATCTCATGCAGCCGCTGATCGACCGGGCCTGCAGCCTCACCGGCAAGACCTACACGCCCGGCGACTACGACGACCGGGTGAGCTTCTCGATGCGCGTGCTCGCCGAGCACGCCCGCTCGAGCACGATGCTCGTCAACGACGGCGTGTTCCCGAGCAACGAGGGCCGCGGCTACGTCCTGCGCCGGATCATCCGTCGCGCGGTGCGCTACGCCTACCTGCTCGGCACCGACCGTTTGGTGATGCCCTCGCTCGTCGAGACGGCCTGTGAGGTGATGGGCAATGCCTACCCGGACGTGGCTGCCAACCGCGACTTCATCACCGGCGTGCTCACCCGCGAGGAGGAGCGCTTCCGTCAGACGCTGCGCACCGGGCTCGCCATCCTCGAAGACGAGTTGCAGGCCAGCCCCTCCGAGCTGCCCGGGCGCACGGCGTTCACCTTGCACGACACCTACGGCTTCCCGCTCGAGCTCACCGAGGAGATCGCCGGTGAGCGCGGCATCGGGGTCGACACTGCGGGGTTCGACACCGAGATGCGCGCCCAGCGCGAGCGCGCGAAGGCCGCCCGCAAGGGAGCCGACGTCGACGACGCCCGCCTGGACGACTACCGCGAGCTCGTCGAGCAGTTCGGCGTCACCGAGTTCATCGGCTACCAGCACGACACGAGCGAGTCGCGGGTGCTCGCCGTGCTCACGGGCGCGTCGGGCCCCCACGCCGGCCAGGACGACCTCGTCGAGAGCTTCCTCGACCGCACCCCCTTCTACGCCGAGAGCGGTGGGCAGATCGGCGACGCCGGCACGATCACCACGCAGACGGGTGTCGCCGAGGTGATCGATTGCACGTTCGCCCTGCCCGGCCTGCGCCGTCACGTGGCGCGCATGGTGAGCGGCACGATCTACCCCGGCGAGACCGCGACGGCCACCATCGACGTCGTTCGCCGTGACGCGACCAGGCGCAACCACACGGGGACCCATCTGCTGCACCACGCCCTGCGCGAGGTGCTCGGGGAGCACGTGAAGCAGGCCGGCTCGCTGGTCGGCCCCGACCGTCTGCGGTTCGACTTCACCCACTACGCCGCCGTCACCGACGAGGAGATCGCGCGGATCGAGGCGATCGCCAACCGCGAGACGCTCGACAACGCCCCGGTCCGGGCGTTCGAGACCACCAAGGACGAGGCGGTCGCCCTCGGGGCGATCGCGTTCTTCGGCGACAAGTACGGCGACATCGTGCGCGTGCTCGAAGCGGGGAGCTCGATCGAGCTCTGCGGTGGCACGCACGTGCGCGCCACCGGCGACATCGGGATCATCAAGGTG
Organism: Ilumatobacteraceae bacterium; assembly: GCA_036736065.1. Lineage (GTDB taxonomy): Bacteria > Actinomycetota > Acidimicrobiia > Acidimicrobiales > Ilumatobacteraceae > VFMC01. The sequence goes on along the minus strand of DAINND010000239.1, from coordinate 1,473 downwards.
GTGTCCGAGAGCTCGATCGGGTCCAACCTGCGCCGGATCGAGGCCGTCACGGGCGCCAACTCGCTCGCCCTCCTGCAACGCGACGAGACGGTGCTGAGCGAGGCGGCGCGCTTGGTCGGGGCCACGACCGACAACCTCGTCGAGGGGGTCCAGAAGCGCCTCGAGGAAATTCGGGCGTTGCAGGACGAGGTTCGTGCGCTCCGCAGCCAGCTCGCTGCCGGCAGGGCTCTGGAGCTCACCGCCGCAGCGGTCGACGGCGCCCTCGTCGAACGAGTCGACGGCCTGTCGCCCGGCGACCTGCGTGACCTGGCGATCGCAGTCCGCCAGGCCGGTGTCGACGTCGTCGTGCTCGGCGGGGTGTCATCCTCGGGCGGGGTCTCCCTCGTCGCTGCAGTCACCACGGCATCGGGCAGGGTTGCGGGAGACCTCATCAAGGACGCGGCCAAGGCCGTCGGCGGTGGCGGCGGCGGCAAGGGCGAGATCGCCACAGCCGGCGGCAAGTTGCCTCAGGGCCTCGACGAGGCCCTGTCGATCGCCCGGAGGGCGATTGCCGGCTAGGCGCGCCCTGGGCGTCGACCTCGGGTCGAAGCGCATCGGCATCGCCGTGACCGACCGCTCCGGCACGATCGCCTCGCCACTGTCGGTGCTGCAGCGCAGCGGTGACCGCCGCGTCGACCACCGTCGGATCGCCGAACTGGTCGTCGAGGAAGAGGCCGATGTGGTGGTGGTCGGCCTGCCGATCAACATGAACGGCACCCTGGGGCCTGCTGCGCACGCCGCCATCGCCGAGGCCGAAGCGTTGGCTACGGTGGTCGGCGTGCCGGTCGAGACCTACGACGAGCGCCGCACGACGAGCCCCGCCGAGGCCGCCCTCATGGAGTTCAAGATGAAGGCCCAGGCTCGTCGCCGTGTGGTCGACAAGGTTGCTGCTGCGGTGATGCTGCAGTCGTGGCTCGAAGCCGGCGGGGCGCGTCGCTCCGGGGAGCCGTCGTGAGCGTGCTCCAGCGCCGCCGGTCGGGCGAGCTCGACGACTGGAACGAGGACCCCTGGGACGATGTCGAGGTCGTCGAGGCGCCCGTCGTCGAACGGACGCGGCGTCCGTTGCGGCCGGTCAAGTGGTTGGTCTGGCTGGCGCTGGCTGCGCTCATCGGGGGCGTGCTCACCTTCGGCGGCGTGGGCTGGTGGTACCTCCAGCAGCTCAACCCGCCGGGTGCGCCGCTCGGCACACGCGGGGGGCTGTCGGTGATGCACACCTTCCCGGCCGATGGCGAGTATGCCGTCCGCGTCGAGCTGCATGGCAATGCGTGCGGATTCCTGTTCGGCGCCCCGACCCTCAGCGAGCAGGTGGAGGTGTCCCTCGATGGCGAGCGCATCGCGCTGCTCGACGTCACCCCGCGCCTGGCCGATGTGACCGGTGGGCTCATCCTGCGGCCGCCGTCGGTGCACATCAGCTCCGGGCCGCACCGGATCACG
>DAINND010000238.1:0-5087 GCA_036736065.1 Ilumatobacteraceae bacterium | reverse complement strand
GCTGATGACGACGGCCTTCTGGAGGTGCTCGGTGCGATCGCGGGCGAGCAGGGCGAGCAGGGCGATGGGAGTCGCGGCCCCTGCCAGCGCCACCCACCAGGCGTCGCTGGCCAGGACCGCGGTCAGACCGATGGGTGCGAGCAGGGCGTCGACCGCCCAGCGCCAGACCATCGGTCGCGGCAGCTCACCGAGGGGAATGCCGACGGCGTAGCAGCGCACCGTGGCGACGAGCGCGTCGAGCGCGAACTGGGCGCCCAGCGCGAGCAGGTAGACGCGCCAGTGCGCCAGCGAGGCGTCCGCCAGGTCGACCGCCATCAGGACGGTGACTGGGCCGACGCAGTGCCAGCCCGCCGTCGAGGTCACCAGGAGATCGTGGGCGCGGTTCCCTGTTCGCTCGGTGGGTCGAGCACCCCAGATGCAGGTGAGGGTCAGCCCCACCAGCACGACACTCGGCACGAGCGTCGGCGGGAGCATGAGCAGCGCCGCGACGACGATCGGCTGAGTGGCGACTGCGCTGCCGGCGGCCGACTCGAACACCACCTTCGAGGCGAGGGCGTGCGCCGTGCAGGCCACCACGAACATCACGAGGGCCACACCGCTCGGTCGAGGGGTCACGACCCAGCCGAGCGCGCACACGGCCAGGTAGCCGCCGCCGAGCAGCGCGGCACTCCAACGGTCGGCCCGGCTGATCGCTGCACCCTTCGAACGGCCCTCGGCGACGGCCCGGACGCCCGCAATCGCCGACTCGAGGTCGTTGGGGCGGGCGGCCGTCGCGGTCATCACCTTCAGTGATCGGCTGTCGCGAACCCGGTCTGAAGGAGAAGTTGCTCGAGCTCGTCGACGGTGGAGCGCACGTCGGCGGACCTGTCGGTGCGAGTGCATGTCGCGACGTGCGGGACTGCGTGGGTGTGTCGGGTGGGATGCCACGACGGGTGCGAGCCCTGGGGGCGTATCGAGCGGGCCTCCAGCTGCGCAGGCCCATCACTGCACGTGGTAGCCGATTCACCGCTTCCCGTGAGATCGTCGTCGGGTGGTGGCACGGGCGAGGCCCCCTGGAGCACCTGGCAAAGCCTTGACTTCCGGCGTGACGTGCGCTTACCGTTTCCCGACCAGAGGCACCTCTCCCGGGGTTGCCCCAGCGGTTGACGTTGCACCGGCCTGCCCGATAGGCTCGCCAGTTGCCGTGCGTCGCGTCTCGTCCCCAGCCTCTTGGAGCTTGATGTCGCGCGCCCCCATGCCGACTGCCCCAGAGGAGTGACGCTGTGGCCTCACGTTCCACGTCCCGTGAACGCTATTCCTTCGCCAACTTGGTGGAGCCCCTCGAGCTGCCGGACCTGATCGCCGTCCAGCGCGAGAGCTTCGAATGGTTCTTGAACGAGGGTCTGGCGGAAGCATTCCGCGACATCTCGCCGATCAAGGACTTCAGCGAGGCGTTGCAGCTCGAGCTCGAGCTCGACCCCGACGACGAGGACCTGCGCCCGCCGCCCAAGTTCACGGTGGAGGAGTGCAAGGAGAAGGACATGACCTACAGCGCGCCGATCTTCGTGCGCGCCCGGTTCATGAACCGCAACACCGGTGAGATCAAGGAACAGACCGTCTTCATGGGTGACTTCCCGATGATGACGGAGAAGGGCACCTTCATCATCAACGGCACCGAGCGCGTCGTCGTGTCGCAGCTCGTCCGGTCGCCCGGCGTCATCTTCGAGGCCGGCGAGCGGTACCGCCTCCGCAACCTGAGCAAGCACCAGCTCGTCAAGGGCACGGTCCACCCGTACCGCGGCGAGTGGATGGAGTTCGACGTCGAGCACAAGCCCGGCAAGGACGTCACCGCCGGCACGCGCATCGCCCGCAAGCGGCGGATGAGCATCTTCGTGCTGCTGCGCGCCCTCGGCTACGACGAGGAGCACGCACCCGGCTTCCTCGATCGCTTCGTCAGCCACTTCGACTTCCTCGAGGGCCAATGGGAGAAGGAGCGCAACATCGCCCCCTCGCAGAGCGAGGCGCTCATCGAGATCTACAAGCGCGCCCGCCCGGGTGAGCCGCCGACGGCCGAGTCGGCTCGCGCCTACTTCCGCAACGCCTTCTTCGAGAGCCGTCGCTACGACCTCTCCCGTGTCGGCCGCTACAAGCTCGACCGCAAGCTCGGCGCCGAGGTCGACAAGCTCGACGCGCTGTTCGGCAAGGGCACCATCGAGCTCGGCACCACGTTCCGCACCGACAACGACGACCCGGCGAAGATGCCGGCGCCGAGCGACGAGGTGCTGCGCCCGAACGAGATCGTGGCCGCCATCAGCTACATGCTCAACCTGGTGAAGCAGGAGCCGGGCTACAGCCTCGACGACCAGGACCACTTCGCCAACCGCCGCATCCGCAGCGTGGGCGAGCTCATCCAGAACCAGGTGCGCATCGGCCTGAGCCGCATGGAGCGCGTCGTCCGCGAGCGCATGACCACCCAGGACGTCGAGGCCATCACCCCGACCACGCTGGTCAACATCCGTCCGGTCGTGGCCGCCATCAAGGAGTTCTTCGGCACCAGCCAGCTCAGCCAGTTCATGGACCAGGTGAACCCGCTGTCGGGCCTCACCCACCGTCGCCGCCTGTCGGCGCTCGGACCGGGCGGCCTGAGCCGTGAGCGCGCCGGCTTCGAGGTCCGCGACGTGCACTTCAGCCACTACGGCCGGATGTGCCCGATCGAGACCCCGGAAGGCCCGAACATCGGTCTGATCGGTGCGCTCAGCACCTTCGCCCGCGTGAACGAGTTCGGCTTCATCGAGACGCCCTACCGCGTCGTGAAGAACGGCAAGGTCACCGACGAGATCCGCTACATGGCCGCCGACGAGGAAGAGAAGTACGTCGTCGCCCAGGCCAACACGCAGCTCAACAAGGACAACACCTTCAAAGACGACCGTGTGCTCTGCCGGCGCAGCCCGCAGGCAGCGAGCCTCGAGGACCTGAAGCGGATGCTCGAGGCGGAGAGCTTCTTCGGCGCGACCACCGACATCGCCCTGGTCGACGCGAAGGAAGTCCAGCTGATGGACGTCAGCCCGCGCCAGATCGTGTCGGTGGCCACGGCGCTCATCCCCTTCCTCGAGCACGACGACGCCAACCGCGCGCTCATGGGCGCCAACATGCAGCGCCAGGCCGTGCCCCTGCTGCGCGCCGAGGCGCCCTACATCGGGACCGGCATCGAGGACCGTGCAGCGCGTGACGCCGCCGACCTGATCCAGGCCACCGGCGACGGCGTGGTGACCGAGGTGAGCGGTGAGTCGATCACCGTGCAGTACACGGGCCAGGGCAAGACGACCTATCGCCTGTCGAAGTTCCGGCGGTCCAACCAGGACACCTGCATCAACCACCGCGCCCGCGTCAAGGAGGGCGACCAGGTGACTGCAGGGACCGTGCTGGCCGACGGCCCGTCGACCGATCACGGTGAGCTGGCCCTCGGCAAGAACCTCCTCGTGGCCCTGATGCCCTGGGAGGGCTACAACTTCGAGGACGCCATCATCTTGTCCGAGCGCCTCGTGCGCGACGACGTGCTCACCTCGATCCACATCCACGAGCACGAGGTCGACGCCCGCGACACCAAGCTCGGGCCCGAGGAGATCACGCGCGACATCCCCAACCTGTCCGACGACATCCTGCGCGACCTCGACGACCGGGGCATCGTGCGCATCGGCGCCGAGGTCGGCCCCGGTGACGTGCTCGTCGGCAAGGTGACGCCCAAGGGCGAGACCGAGCTCACCCCGGAGGAGCGCCTGCTGCGCGCGATCTTCGGCGAGAAGGCCCGCGAGGTGCGCGACACCAGCCTCAAGGTGCCCCACGGCGAGAACGGCAAGGTCATCGACGTCAAGGTCTTCAACCGCGAGGACGGCGACGAGCTGCCCCCGGGCGTCAACCAGCTCGTGCGGGTCTACGTCGCCCAGAAGCGCAAGATCTCCGTCGGCGACAAGCTCGCCGGCCGCCACGGCAACAAGGGTGTCATCTCCAAGGTGCTGCCGGTCGAGGACATGCCCTACCTCGCCGACGGCACCCCGGTCGACATCATCCTGAACCCGCTCGGCGTGCCCTCGCGCATGAACGTCGGCCAGGTGCTCGAAGCCCACCTCGGCTACGCCGCTCGCTGGGGCTGGCACGACCCGAAGAACAACAAGCGCGTCGGCGACTCGCCGATCCGCGGCACCGAGACCAAGACGCGGGCCAACACCCCGCCGGCGATCCACATCGCCACGCCGGTGTTCGACGGCGCTCACTGGGACGAGGAGGAGGTCGCCGGCAAGCACCCGACGATCCAGCAGATCCTCGAGCACCTCAACCCCGAGTCGGTCGACGGCGACCGCCTCATCCAGATCGACGGAAAGACCACGCTGTTCAACGGCCGCACCGGCGAGCCGTACGACAACCCGGTCACCGTCGGCTACATGTACATCCTGAAGCTGGCACACCTCGTCGACGACAAGATCCACGCCCGCTCGACCGGTCCGTACAGCATGATCACGCAGCAGCCCCTGGGCGGTAAGGCCCAGTTCGGCGGCCAGCGGTTCGGTGAGATGGAGGTGTGGGCCCTCGAGGCCTACGGCGCGGCCTACTGCTTGCAGGAGCTGCTCACCATCAAGTCCGACGACGTGCTCGGCCGCGTGAAGGTGTACGAGTCGATCGTGAAGGGCGAGAACGTCCCCGAGCCCGGCATCCCCGAGAGCTTCAAGGTGCTCATGAAGGAGATGCAGGCGCTGTGCCTCAACGTCGAGGTGCTGCAGGCCGACGGAACCGAGATCGAGATGCGTGAGATCGACGAGGACGTGTTCCGCGCCGCCGAGGAGCTCGGCATCGACATCAGCCGCCCCGAGCGCGGCACCGACGAAGACGACCGTGAGCGCGCCGCTCGTCGCGAGCGCGCGTTCTGACCACCCAACGACGACGACAAAGGACACCCGAGATGCTCGACGTCAACATGTTCGACCAGCTGAAGATCGGTCTGGCCACGGCGGACCAGATCAGGATGTGGTCGCACGGCGAGGTCAAGAAGCCCGAGACCATCAACTACCGCACGCTGCGCCCCGAGAAGGACGGCCTGTTCTGCGAGAAGATCT
>DAINND010000237.1:0-5110 GCA_036736065.1 Ilumatobacteraceae bacterium | reverse complement strand
GCATCACCCTCGAGACCCCTCTCGTGCCCGGCGCGACCCTGCTGCTGCCTCCCGTGACGGTGATCCCTCCGCCCCCGACCACGACCACGCCGCCGACCACGGCTCCGACTACCACGGTGCCCGCTCCGAGCAACGACCCGATCGCGCAGGTGCTCGCCTTCGCTCGGGCCCAGGTGGGCAAGCCCTACAAGTTCTTCACGGCCGGGCCCGACACCTACGACTGCTCGGGCCTCACGCTGGCGGCCTACCGGCAGATCGGCGTGCGGCTCCCGCACCAGAGCGTGGCCCAATCGAGGATCGGGACGTCGATCGACTGGACGGCCGAGCCCATCAAGCCCGGTGACCTGGTCTTCACCGAGTCGCGACGCGCCCCCGGGGTGATCGGGCACGTCGGCATCGCGATCAGCTCGACCCGCTGGATCCACGCCCCGCGGGCCAACGACGTGGTCCGCGAGGGCCCGATCCCGCCAGCGAGCATGATCGTCGTCGTGCGCCGCTACGTGAACGACTGAGCCCGCCGGCGGACCGGCGCGGCCAGCTCGACCAGCACCGCATCGAGCTCGGCCAGCAGCACCTCGGCATCGTCCACCGTGAGCGCCATCGGCGGCTTGATCTTCAGCACGTTGTCGGCCGGGCCGTCGGTCGACACGAGCACGGCCCGCTCACGCAGCATCGCCGCGACGTGGCGGGCGAGCTCGGCCGCCGGCTCGCGAGTCGCCCGGTCGGCGACGAGGTCGACGCCGAGGAAGAGCCCCCTGCCGCGCACGTCGCCGATCGGTTCGTGGCGGGCCTGCAGTGCGACGAGGCCGTCGAACAGCACGCGGCCGACGTGCGCGGCGTGCGCGACCAGACCCTCGTCCTCGATGACCTCGAGCACCGCCAGCCCGACAGCGGCCGACACCGGGTTGCCGCCGAAGGTGCTGAAGAACTCCATGCCGTTGGCGAAGGCCGCCGCGATCTCGGGCGTCGTCACCACGGCGCCCAAGGGGTGGCCGTTGCCGATGGGCTTGCCGAGCGTGACGATGTCGGGCACCACGCCCTGCAGCTCGAAGGCCCACATCGCCTCGCCCACACGGCCGAACCCGACCTGCACCTCGTCGGCGATGCACACCGCACCGGCGGCGCGCGCATAGGCGTAGGCCGCGGCGAGGTAGCCGGGAGGGAACACCACCTGCCCGCCGCATCCCGAGATCGACTCGGCGATGAAGGCGGCCGGCCCGAGCCCGGTGCGTCGCCGTGCCGCTGTGCAGGCGGCGGCGACCGACTCGGCGTAACGCGGACCGGCGTCGGCGATGCCGGCGCCGAAGCGCCCCCGGTACGGATCGGCGAGCTCGGCCAGGTGCACATGGGGCACCTGACCGGCTCCCCCTGCCCGCTTGAACTTGTAGGCGCTGATCTCGACCAGGTCGTTGGTGTGCCCGTGGTAGCCCCAGTCGAGCGCCACGACGTCGTAGCGGCCCGTGACGGTGCGCGCCATGCGCAGCGCCAGCTCGTTGGCCTCGCTGCCGGAGTTGACGAGATAGACGACGCCGAGCGGATCCGGGAAGGTCGCCGCGAGCTTCTCGGCGTAGTCGAGGATCGTCGGGTGCAGGTAGCGGGTGTTGGTGTTGAGCACCGCGGCCTGACGGGCGAGCGCGTCGACCACCCGCGGGTGGGCGTGCCCGACGTGGCACACGTTGTTCACCGCGTCGATGTGCACTCGGCCGGTGTGGTCGATGAGGTGGGCGCGCTCCCCGCGCACGATGGTGAGCGGTCGCGGGTAGCTGATGCTGAGCGACGGCCCGAGGACCGAGCGTCGCCGGGCGAGCAGCGCGGCGGGCGCCTGCTCCGGGTCGGAGCCGAGCGAATCGAAGGTCTCCGGGGCGAGACGCAGCAGCAGGTTGGCGTCGGGAACGATCGACCGCCAGATCGCCATGCGGCTCGGCTCACCGGCGCCTTCGAAGTTGCCGGCGAACTGGCCGTCGTCGTCGACGAGCAGATCGCTCATCACCTGTACGTGCACATGGGGCGCCCAGCCACCGTTGACGCGGTGGTCGCCGACAGTGGCGACCACCTCACCCGCCTCCACCTGCTGGCCGGGACGAACGATGTCGAGCGTCTCGCGCGACAGGTGGCCGTAGAGGCACCAGAAGGGCCCGGCGGCGCCGGCCTGGTGCTCGATCACCAAGGTCGGGCCGTAGTCGAAGGGGAGGTCGTTGTCGACCACGCTCACGACCCGTCCCGGGAGCATCGCCCGCACAGGGGTGCCGGCAGCGACGAACAGGTCGACGCCGACGTGCACCGACCTGGGCTCGGGAGCGTCCGTGCGGAACTGCTCACCCTCGTAACAGGTGCGGTCCTCGCCGTAGGCGCCGAAGGCGACGACGGCGCCGAGGCGGCGCATCTCCCCGTCGAGCCAGGCCCCGTAGGCGACGGGGTCCGCCGCGTGCGCGGTGCCGGGCGCGCCTGCCGCCAGGCTGACGGTCATCCGCGGCGCCCGCCCCAGGTCGAACGGCAGCGGGCCCACCGGACGGCACTCGTCCGATCGCATCCAGGCGACGAGCGCGTCGTGGCGGGGCACCGCCTGCCGCCCGGCCGCGTCGCGCGCCACGAACCACCACATGTCCGGACGCACCGCCATGAGCCGACCGAGCAGCCGCAACGCCGGGCGCTGCGACACGGCGAGGTACTCGTTGTCGGCGAAGCGACGGCCACGGTGGGCGGAGATCGCGACGCTCATCGCCAGACGGGCGACCACCAGGTCGAACAGCAGCTGCAGCTCGAGGTCGTCGAGCGGCACGTGCTCCACGTAGGCGCCGACGATGCGCCGAGTGGTCGCCACGAGGTCCGGGGCGTCGAGCAGCGCGTAGGCGAGGAGCACGGCGAGCTCGTCGACCTGCCGGGCCAGGTGCACGTCTCCGAAGTCGATCACTCCGGTCACCTCGTCGCCGTCGACCATCACGTTGTAGTCGTTCAGGTCGTGGTGCACGACGGCGATGCGCAGGCGCTCGAGGTGTGGCACGACCCGCCGTGCATGGCGGTCGAAGGCCCGCTCGACGAGGTCCCGATCGGCCGGCGAGGCGATGTCGGGCAGCCACTCCCGGAACCGCTGCACCCGGTCGAGGTTCCAGAGGAAGTCCGGTCGGTGCGCCGCAGGGTGCACCACCCCACTCAACGCCCGGGTCAGCCGCGCCGCAGTGCGGCCGAGCGCCTGCTCGAGCGCAGGGGTGCGCGGCGACGTCGCGAGCGGCGTTCCGGGCAGCCACTCCACGCAGCGCACGAGGTGCGCCGATCCGGCGACCGACCAGCGGTCGATCGCCTCACCACCGAGGGTCGGGCGGATGCGCGGCACCGGCAGCGCCGGGTCGACCCGAGCGATGTGCTCGAGCACCACCTGCTGCAGCTCGACGAAGGCCGCTGACTCGGCAGCATGGGCGATCTTCACGACCCAACTGCCTTCGGCGGTGGCGACGCGCAGGTTCTGGTCGCGCTCGGAGTCGAGCGGCGTCAGCTCGCCCTCGAGGCCGTAGCGCTCGCGGAGCAACTCGCGCACCGCCTCGGGATCGAACTGCGGCGGCGCCTCCTCGAACTCCGGTCCGGCGAAGCTGTCGGAGCCATCGGGCGCCGGCACGACCGCGGTCACGGAGCACCGAGCAGCCCGGAGAGGGCCTTCTCGGCAACCTCCAGGTCGCTGCGCTGGGTGGCGGTGATCCGGCTGAGGTAGGTGATCGACACCATGTCGCGCTCGACGGTGCCGCCGTCGGTGTCGATCGGCAGCTCCACCGGGTCACCCCAGGTCATCCGCACGAGGTAGGCGTCCTCGTGGCCGGGCAGCGGATCGAGCACGGCGCTCGACATCCGCCTCGGCGGGTCGGTGCCGACGGCCGTGTGCCGCCAACCCCTCAGCTCGTCGAGCTCGCAGTTCGGCACGTTGATGTTGACGACCACCGGCTCCGATGGCAGATCGGCCACCAGGCCCTCGACGAAGGCATCGGCGACTGCGGCAGCGGTGTGCCACTTCTGGTCGACCAGCAGGTCCTCCCAGGCCTGGCCCTCGACACCCCAGCCGGTCACCGCCTGGCTGACGGCGACGCCGGAGATGTTGCCGATCCGGCCCGTGTAGGCGGCGCCGATGGTGCCCGAGTGGTAGACCGAACGACCCACGTTCGAGCCCGGGTTGATGCCGGACACGACCAGGTCGAACGGGGCCCCGAAGGCACCGAGGCGGGCGAACATCACGCACAGCGCCGGTGGGCCGGTGACCGCCCAGGCCTCGTCGATGCCGTCGATGCGCACGCGGTGCACCTCGGGGCGGATGAGGTGCAGCGTTCCGAGGGCAGCGCTCGCCCCCGAGTACTCGCGGTCCGGGGCGACGATCACCACGTCGCCGTGGCGGCGCATCGTCCTGGCCAGGACGTGGAGCCCGATCGAGTCGACGCCGTCGTCGTTGGTCACGAGGATCCGCATCCCCCTATCGTGCCCCACAGCAGCCCCGCCCGCCGAGCGCGCCGCGGCCGGGGCGAGCGCTGCGCCCCACACCGTGTCGGCGGAACCGGTCCCGATGCGTCACGATGGTGCCGTGCGCCTCCTCGACTCACTGCCCCGACCTGCGAGCACCAGGCTGGCCGTGCGCGTCACCCCCGCTGCCGTGCGTCAGCTGCGAGCGGGTCACCCATGGGTGTTCGACGGCTCGATCATCTCCGTGAGCAGGGACGGCGCGGCAGGGGACCTGGCAGTCGTGTTCGACGACGAACGACGCTTCGTGGCGATCGGGCTGTGGGACCCGGCCTCCCCGATCCGGATCAAGGTCCTCCACCACGGCCGGCCCGTCACCATCGACGCCGACTGGTTCCGCGGGCGGCTCACGGCCGCGCTCGAGCGGCGCGCACCTCTGGTCGCCACCGCGTCGACGCCGAGCCCCACGACCGGCTACCGCGTGGTGCACGGCGAGAACGACGGCCTGCCAGGGCTCGTGCTCGACCGGTACGGCCATGTGTCCGTGCTCAAGCTCTACTCGGCGGCCTGGATCCCGCACCTCGCCGAGCTCGTCCCTCTCGTGCGCGATATCGTGCCATCGAGTTCGATCGTGCTGCGCCTGGCCCGCCAGCTGCGCGCCGAGGGCGCAGCTGCC
>DAINND010000236.1:0-5118 GCA_036736065.1 Ilumatobacteraceae bacterium | reverse complement strand
GGGGGGGTCCCCCACGCCGGTGTAACAGCTGCTGGGGCGTGAGCTCGAGGCCGGGGGCAGCACGGCCAGGGGCGCGGCGCGGGAGCTGGCGGCGGCGGCGCTGCAGTCGCCGCCGATGGAGGAGCGGGCCCTGCCGCCGGTGCTGGTGCTGATCTCCGATGGCCAGCCCACCGACGATTTCGACACCGGCCTGAGCACGCTGATGCGGCAGCCCTGGGCCCAGAAGGCGGTGCGCCTGGCGATTGCCATGGGCCACGACGCCGACCTCATGGCGTCGAGGCTCGGCCTCGAGGAGATGCGCGCCCACATCGGCGCCGACACTCTCGGCTTCCTCTCGCTCGAGGGCATGATGCGCGCGATCACCGACGCGCCTGCACCAAGCGGCCCGGACGGGTTCTGCAACGCCTGCTTCACCGGTCGCTACCCGATCGAGGTGACCCTCGCCCAGCCCAAGCTCGGCTTCGAAGGAGTGCTGGCCTGATGCGCGTCGTGGTCGTGGGCAGCGGCGGACGCGAGGTCGCCATCGCCCATGCCTGCCGGCGCCACGGCCATGCCGTGCGCATCAGTGCGACGTTCGATCCGCTGCAGGACGGACCGGTCGACCTCGTCATCGTCGGCCCGGAGACGGCCCTCGCCGACGGCACCGCAGACCGCTGCCGCGCCGCCGGCGTGCCCTGTTTCGGGCCCACGGCCGCGCTCGCCCGCCTCGAGTCCTCCAAGGCACACACCCGGGCGCTCGCGACCCAGCTCGGGCTGCCCTCGCCACGGTTCCACATCGGCACCGACGCCGAGGCCGCCATCGCATGGTGGCGGGAACTGGCCGCGGCCGTGGTGGTGAAGGCCGACGGCCTCGCAGCAGGCAAGGGCGTGATCGTCCCCGACGGCGGCACCGAGACCGAGTCGGCCATCCGCAGCGCAGCGGCTGCCGGCACGTTCATCGTCGAGGAACGGCTCGTCGGCCCGGAGATCAGCCTGCTGGCGTTCTGCGACGGCACCACGGCCCGTCCACTTCCCCTCGCCCAGGACCACAAGCGCATCGGCGAAGGCGACACCGGCCCGAACACCGGCGGCATGGGCGCCTACGCCCCGGCGCCGTGCAGGTACTCCGCCGACGAGCTCACCGCGGCGTTCGTCCAGCCGGTGCTCGACCACCTCGACAGCAGGGGTGAGCGCTATGTGGGCATCCTCTACGCAGGGTTGATGCTCACCTCCGACGGGCCGCGGCTGCTCGAGTTCAACTGCCGCTTCGGCGACCCCGAGGCCCAGGCGCTGCTCCCGCTGCTCGAGGACGACCTCGCCGAGGGCGCCCTCGCCTGCGTCGACGGGCGGCTCGCCGACCAGCCGCTCCATCTCCGCCCGGGCGCGGCCTGCACCGTCGTCGCGGCTGCCCCCGGGTACCCGGAAGCACCCGAGCTTGGCGCGCCGATCACCGGGCTCGACCTGCCCGTCGACGACCGGGCGCTCGTCTTCCCGGCCGGCGTGCGGACCGATGTCGACGGCGCCCAGCGGGTGGGCGGTGGCCGGGTGCTCGCCGTCACCGGGCTCGGGGACGACCTCGCCGAGGCCCGTGACGCGGCCTACGCAGCCATCGCGCGCATCTCCTTCGCCGGCATGCAGGTGCGGCGCGACATCGCCTGGCGCGCACCGGCCGCGTCGCTCGGCTCCTACGCCGCTGCCGGCGTCGACATCGACGAGGGGACACGGGCCGTCGATGCCATGCGCGCTGCGGTGGAGCGCACCCACGGGCCGGCGGTGCTGGCCGGCGTCGGCAGCTTCGGCGGCGCCTTCAGCGGCGCAGCCATCAAGGCGATGGACGACCCGGTGCTCGTGGCGAGCACCGACGGCGTCGGCACCAAGGTCGAGCTCGCCGCTCGGTTGGGGCGTTACCGAGGGGTTGGCATCGACATCGTCAACCATTGCGTCGACGACGTCCTGGTCCAAGGGGCGCGCCCCCTGTTCTTCCTCGACTACGTCGCGTCGAGCCGGCTGCATGCCGACCGCGTGGCCGAGGTGGTCACCGGGATGGCCTTCGCCTGCGAGCAGGCCGGCTGCGCCCTGCTCGGTGGGGAGACTGCCGAGATGCCCGGGGTCTACGCAGACGGGGCGTTCGACATCGCCGGGACGCTCGTGGGGGTCGTCGAGCGGCGCGACCTGCTGCCGACCAGCGCCGTCGCGCCGGGGGACGTGCTCATCGGCCTCGCCTCGAGCGGCCCGCACACCAACGGCTACTCGCTCCTGCGACGGGTGTTCGCCTGGCTCCCGATGGACGCCGTGCCACCCGGATTCACCGAGTCGATCGGCGACGCATTGCTCACCCCGCACCGCTCCTACCTCGACGTGCTGCGCGCGCCGCTCACCTCGGGCAAGATCAAGGCGCTCGCCCACATCACCGGTGGGGGGTTGCCGGAGAACCTTCCTCGCGTGCTGCCTGCGGGCTGCCGTGCCGTCGTCGATCTCGGCTCGTGGCCAGTGCCGCCGCTGTTCGAGTTGGTCCGATCGGTGGCCACCGAACTGCCGACCGCCGAGCTCTACCGCACGCTCAACATGGGCATCGGCATGGTGGTGGTGTGTGCACCGGAGGACGCCACCGGCCTACAGGCCGCGATCGGCGAGCCGACCTGGGTGATCGGCCGCCTCGAGCCCGCCGACGACCCGCACCACGATCGGCTGGTGGAACTGCGATGAACCGCCGGATCGTCGTGCTGGCCTCTGGGACCGGGTCCAACCTGCAGGCCGTGATCGACGCCTGCGCGGCCGGGACGATCGCCGGCGAGGTGGTGCTCGTCGTGTCGGATCGCCCGGGTGCACCGGCCCTCGAACGGGCCCGCACGGCGGGCTGCGCGAACGCCGGCCTACCCGTCGGGGTCGACGAGCCACGGCGCAGCTACGACGCACGCCTCGCCGACCTGGTGGCTGCGAGCCGACCGGACCTGGTGGTGCTCGCCGGCTGGATGCGCCTGCTCACCAGCGCCTTCCTCGACCGCTTCCCCGGTCGGGTGCTCAACCTGCACCCGGCGCGCCCAGGCGAGCTTCCCGGGGTGCGCGCCATCGAGCGGGCCTTCGCCGAGGCGCGGGCCGGTCAGCGCACGAGCACCGGCGTCATGGTCCACCTCGTCCCCGACGAGGGGGTCGACGACGGACCGCCGCTGGCCGACGTCGATCTCCAGATACACCCCGACGACTCCCTCGACGTCCTCGCTGCGCGCATGCACGCCGCCGAGCACCGCCTGCTCGTCGAGGTGCTCGCCCACCTCTGCGACGCGACCCACCCCGCCCTCGTCCACTGCAGCCCCACCGAGTCACGACAGGAGCACTGAGCATGAGCAACGACCGACTGTTCGACCGTTTCGAGGCCCTCACCTTCGACGACGTGGTGATCGTGCCCGGCTTCAGCAGCGTGCTGCCCGACACCGCCGACACCACCGCGACCTTCGCCGCCGACATCGATCTCGCTGTCCCCCTCGTGTCAGCAGCGATGGACAAGGTGACCGAGGCGCGCATGGCCATCGCCATCGCCCGCGAGGGTGGCATCGGGGTGATCCACCGGAACCTGCCCATCGCCGAGCAGGCGGCCGAGGTGCAGAAGGTCAAGCGCAGCCAGAGCGGCATGATCACCGATCCGGTGACCTTGCCGGCCACGGCCACCCTCCACGACGCCGAGGCGCTGATGCACCGCTTCCGCTTCAGCGGCGTACCCATCGTCGATGGCACCGGCCGGCTGGTCGGCATCCTCACCAACCGCGACATCCGCTTCTGCGAGCCCGCCGACTACGACCGTCCGGTGAGCGAGTTCATGACCTCCGAGGGCCTGGTCACCGCGGAGGTGGGAACGACCCTCGACGAGGCCAAGGCGGTCCTGCAGGAGCACCGCATCGAGAAGCTGCCGCTCGTCGACGCCGACGGCTTCCTGCGCGGGCTGATCACGGTGAAGGACATCCAGAAGCGTCAGGAGCACCCGAACGCCACGCGCGACGGCGCCGGGCGGCTGCGTTGCGCCGCAGCCGTCGGCGTGGGCGACGACCTCGAGCCACGGGTCGAGGCGCTCACCGCCATGGGGGTCGACGCCGTGGTGATCGACACAGCCCATGGCCACTCCGCCGGTGTGCTCAAGGCGATCGAGCGGATCACGTCGAACTGGCCGGGCCTGCCTGTGGTGGCCGGCAACGTCGTCACCGAGGACGGTGTGGAGGCGCTGCACCGGGCCGGGGCGTCTGCGGTGAAGGTCGGGGTGGGGGCCGGGTCGATCTGCACCACCCGTGTGGTCAGCGGCGCCGGCATGCCGCAGCTCTCGGCGATCTGGTTCACCACCCGTCGAGCCCGTCAGCTCGGCATCCCGGTCATCGCCGACGGTGGCATCACCTACTCCGGCGATGTCGTGAAGGCGATCGCCGCGGGCGCCGAGACGGTGATGCTCGGATCGCTGCTCGCCGGCACCGACGAGAGCCCGGGTGAGATGGAGCTGTTCGAGGGCCGCCGCTACAAGAGCTACCGCGGCATGGGCTCGATGGGCGCCATGCAGGGTCTCGGGGCCGACCGCTACGCATCAGGCCAGAGCGCGGTCGGCGCCGCCACCCGCAAGCTGGTGCCGGAAGGCGTGGAGGGTCGGGTCGCCTACGCAGGCCGACTCGCCGACGTCGTCTACCAGCTCGCCGGCGGCCTGCGCAGCGGGATGGGCTACGCCGGCGCTGCCACGCTCGAGGCGCTGCGTACGAGCAGCAGGTTCATGAAGGTGACCACGGCGGGCCGCGAGGAGAGCCACCCCCACGACGTGACGATCACCAACGAGGCGCCCAACTACCAGAGCCGCTGAGGCTCAGGCCAGCTTCTCGACGAACGACTCGAGCTGGCGCAGGTTGCGGCACTCGTAGACCCCATCGGTGAACGTGCCGTACTCGCCGACGATCGAGTCGCCCGTGTTCCAGTAGCTGCGCGGCTCAGGGTTGAGCCAGTAGACGTGGCGCGCCTTGTGCTGGATCTCCTTCACGACCCAGCTCTGGCTGGCGTGGTAGTTGTTGCGCGCGTCGCCGAGCAGCAGCACCGTCGTCTTCGGCCCGACGTCCTTGCCGTAGCGCTCCCAGAACACCTCGAACGCGTGGCCGTAGTCGCTGTGGCCGTCGA